>JBCDBX010000056.1:0-11734 GCA_039182865.1 Pseudomonadota bacterium | reverse complement strand
TGTTATTCGCCTTAAGCCCCAAATGCGGTTTTAAATCATTGGAGCCCAACATAATGATTACCAGATCAAGTGGTTGATGGCTGAGTAGGCAAGGAGGTAAATACGTCAACCCATTACGATCAGGCAAGATTGGATCATCGAAAATCGTGGTACGCCCGCATAGATTTTCTTCGATAATCCTGCAGTCCTCTCCCATTAGCTGTTGCAGACGCCCAGGCCAGCGTGTTGAAAAGTCATAACGCTGAAAATGCATTGCCTTTAAATCAGCAGCCCCTGGCACAAAGCCCCAGGATTGAGAGTCGCCGTAAACCAGTATATTTTTCATTGCCTCTGCCAATTAGTTACACGAACTGTATTAAACCACTGTGATAAACAGCCTGCCATAACCAATACCTGCAATAAAACACGTTCGTCAGCTAACGGTTGAGTTAAGGGCAGCAAGGTGTGTTGAGTCCTATAGATAAGATCACTTAATTTGGTGTGATAATCCTATTATTAAGTTATCTATACCTTTTTTTACAGTATCGCTCGTCAAGGCACCATAAGAAATTCTCAAATAAGCACCGTCATTTGTTGCAAATGCACTGCCAGGAATCGTTGCGATGCCATGTTGTTTTACAAGATTGCTTGCAAGTGTAAGGTCGTCTTGATTTGATTTTAATTTTGCAAAGATATATAGCGCACCTTCGGAGATAGCAGGTCTATCTAACACATTCGATTGATTGAGCGCATCTAAACATACTTGGCGTGATTGTTTGATGATTTTTATTCTTTCTTCAATGTATGAGGGCGGTGATGCATACGCACCAATCGCTGCGTATTGAGAAACAATCGGTGGGGAGATAAGGATGGTGTCTTGTACTTTTTTAAATGAAGAAAACAATTTATCAGGTAGCACCATGTAACCCACACGCCAACCCGCAAAGCCATATGATTTTGATAGAGAATATAAACATATGGTGTGCTCTTCGGTATTAGTTAGTGAGGCAACAGAAAAGTGGGGTTCACCTTCAAAGACAAAGTCTTCATAAGCTTCGTCAGAAATATGATAAATACCTTTTTCGGCACACAGTTGATTAATCTGTGTTAATTCATCTCGAGTGTAAACAACACCGGTTGGATTGTTGGGTGAAATGGTGACTATGGCGCGTGTCTTGGATGTAATTACATCTTTAATCTTTTCGATGTCTGGATGGAAGTTATAAAGTGTCGGCACAAGAATAGGGATAGCGTCTGCAATCTTTACCGCCATGTCATGATTAAAATAATAAGGGGTGAGTAAGATTATTTCATCACCCGGATCAGTGATCACAGGGATGAGTGAACTAAACGCCATATTGGAACCTGCGGTGACAAAAATTTTATTTTTGTCGTTAATCTGAATATTATTTTTGGCAGCAAGTTTCTTTGCAATGGTGTCGGTGAGTATGGGGATACCCTCAACTGGGCCATAACCATTCAAACTTTTGTTAGCTAGCTGCTTTTTAATTTCATCAAAAGCACTGGGTGGAGGATCATAGTAAACGACACCTTGCCCTAAAGAAATTGTCCCTGGATGTTCGCGCGCTAGTTTATTAATTAGCGGAATAATGGAATCTTGAACGCCTTCAATGCGTTTGCTGTAAGTGTAGTCGCTCATGACTAGGCAGTGATCTTGCGATAGATATCTGAAACTTTGTAGGGTAACTTATCGACTTGGTCAACAATGGTAAAGTTAACCGGGCCATACATATGTTGTAAGTAATCCATGGCTTCTTCGTCAATGGTGATGCAGAAAGGGTGTATGCCTAAATATTTAGCTTCGATCAGTGCTCGGCGCGTATCTTCAATACCATAAACACCACGATAACCATCTCGATCATCCGGGCGACCATCGGAAAGTGTAATAAGTACTTTAGTTTTTGCTTCAACTTGAGAAAGTAATTTTGATAAATGTCGTATTGCGACACCCATGCGGGTGTAATCTTGTGGTTTGATATTGGCAATGCGATCTTTAACGGTAATGGAGTAGGTTTCTTCGAAGTCTTTAATTTTATAGAGATCGCAGCGCTTATGGGTGAGTCCCGAAAAGCCATAAATAGCATATCGATCACCAAGTGTCTCGAGTGATTCGCACAATAACACTAATGCCTCGCGTTCCATTTCATTGATCCAACCTGAGGTAGAGCCGCTCATATCAATCATAAACATCACGGCGATATTGCGATCCACTTTGCGTTGTTTGATAAAAAGATTCTGGCTTAGTTCTTCACCGTTAACGATATCAGCATACGAGGCAATTACTGCATCCAGATCGATATCCTCTCCATAAGGCTGTTTACGTATTCTTCTATCTTCATCGCGCAGGGCTTCAAATGTTCTATGTAAATGCTTTAATAAGTTACGGTGTTTGTCGAGTGTTTGCTGCACGAAATCGGATGGTTTGCTTTTGACTTCTATTTCGCGCAAGTGACACCAGTCTTTGCGATATTTCTGGCGTGAATGATCCCATTCATCATAGTAAATAATATTGTCATCGCCAGCGCGTATGCTGATATCGTCATCGCTTTCTTCACCAGTGCCTAATTGATGTATGCCGTCTTCTTCGGGTTCTAGATACTCTTCAGGAATTTCGCCTAAATCTTGCTGAATAGATTCCAGTAATTGCTGTACTTCTTCGGGAGGGTCTATTGGTTCTCCTTCTAAAGTCAGTTCAAGGCGATATCCATCCGGCATTTCTTCGTCATCAATTTCACGTACTTCAAATCGTTTGCTGTCAGACGATTCATCATCAATGGGTGATTCCAGTGAATCACTGAGTTCTTTTTGCAGCTGATTCAATTCATATTGAAGATTTTCTTTGTCTTGTTCGATACGAGCATTTTGTGCTTGTTTCGCAAGACTTGGGTCAAGCACACCTTGATAAAGTGTGCTTTCTGGCATGTAATCGTAGTCGTATAATTCATACAGCAGGCGTGCACTATCATGTGCGGTCGCGTCTGTATTACTTAACTCTTCAAGTGCACTTCGCCAGGCTGCAGGTAAATCGTCTGCAGTAAGTAGAGAATTAAATTGTTCTATCTCGCGTCCAATACCAGGTAATTCTCGTTTGATGTTGGCATCCAATCGTATCGTTTCTAATTTGTGAAATAACTCGATGGCGCGAGGTTTGTCTTCGAAGTTGGTAACTAAGTTCTCAACATCTACTCGCCAGGTACCAAACCATGTTTGTGCCCACTGATGTACCGCGATCGTTTTATAGAGTGCAAAATTTTTGTCACGCTCTTTGAAAGTCGCGATGTTTTCAGGAAGATGAATAGTCTCTGTATCGGTAAAGAGGGTATCACTCTGTTCTAATTTTAACGAACGGCCATTAAGCCCAGTAATAATACTTTCGACGACACGCTCTATCTCATCAAAACTTACAGAAGTTGGTGCAGCGGTAATGGAATGGATATAAGTATCCAACTCCTCCATCGTCTTAATGCATGAAGCTAAGCCTTCTTTTTGGTACAGCATTGAAATTTGTTCAATCCATGTAGGCCAATCTTGTTCATCGATACGCTTCAAGCTGGGAGGTGCAAGGTGGCAAAAGTGATAGGCAAGCTCAACATCGGTTTTAGCAAGTGTGTCGACCGATTCTAAAAAGCGTTCTTGGTCAGCAAGACTGGAATCCACTAATGCTTGAGCAGGTTCAAACACTCCACGCGTGGTCGAGAGCATAGGTTCAACCAGTAACTCCAGGCGTAACTGAATTTCTCGTTCACCCATGCCACCAAAAGTTGAACTATTTTGGTTTTTACCTTCACGTACGGGAGAACGAATAGATTCGAAGCGTCCCTCTGAGTTGGGTTGACGTGCGTTGGTAAGTAATTCTGTTTTTGGCTTAACTTGTTTTTCAGTGTTAAACAAGTTTTCCCAGAAAGTTTTGAGACGAGTGTTAAGTGACATAAAGATTATGCTTGTAGATTCTCTATTAAAATATCTTTTGCTTGATTAATTTTGATCGCCAAATAACTAGATCCCCCTCTGTCCGGATGAATTTTTTGCATGAGTCGTTTATGGGCATTGACTATGGCTTCTTTATCCGCGCCTTGTTCTAATCCTAGAATAGCATAGGCCTCTTCGATCGTGACTTGACCTTGCATGCTTGTACTGTTGCTAGAAGTACTATCATCTGCGCCGCGCCACTCGGTGCCATGGGTTCTATCAATATAATTTTCCAGTAAAAGTTTTGAATCCTCATCAATGCGGCTATATTCTTGGTGTAGCTCCAATAACTCATCCATAGAAAGATTGGCTAAATTTTTACCTGCATAAAGCCCGTTTTTGATAATGCCTGAAAGATTGCCACTGTCATGATCGAGTTCCATCTCTAGGTAATCAGTTTGCACTTGTGATCTTTGCCCTGCACTGGGCTTATTACCGCTCAAAGAGTGCCACACTCTTTGCATTGTCGGTAAATAAGCAAATAACGTTAAGATTCTTTGAAAGACAGGCAAAAGCGCTGCCATTAATGCTGCGACAGGTAGCTTTCCAGCAAGCACCAGCCCAGCTAATACTACCCCGATGGAGATTGCTAAATATTTCCAGCGTTGATTAGCAGGCTTATGTTTAATCCACTTATATAAAAGTAAAATTAAAACAATGCCAACAATGATTAAAATGACGCGTGCCATTATTTACCTTTAGGTAACTGCTTTAGCATGGATTTGGCAATCCGACTTTTTTCAGAATGTTCTTCTAAGGCTGATAATCCTCCAACTGTAAAAGCTGCGACAGCACAGAGTAATTCTTTTAATTGTGCCACACTATTTTGATCGAATGGGCAGTAAGCGCCATTACTTAATTTGGCGATATGTTCAAAAGCACCTTTTGCAACAGAATCTGTCCCTTCATGAAAGACAAAAACAGGCACACCCATCATGCCAAGTTTGCCGGCGGAGTGACCCACTTCATCAATCGATTCTTCAATACAATCTCCAACCAACACAACGGCCTTAATTTTTTGTTTCACACATGATGCAGCAGCATATTCTAATGTACGTTTGATTTGTGTATGTCCCGGGACGCAACGTACCTGTAACATTTGATCACGTAATTGCGCAGCATTCTTTGTCCAACTAAATGCATGAAATTCATGATATCCGCGGTAGTAACACAGTGATATTTCAAGTGCCCCCATTTCTTGGGTGCTCATAAACATATCAGCCTGAATCTTACAGGCCATATCCCAGCTATGCTCGCGACTGCCAGTTGCATCCATCGCAAAAAGTAAACGGCCAGAGTTTTGTTCAGATGTCGCAATTTGCCCTGACTTTTTCAGAAATTCTTGTACGGACAGTGAGCTAGATGGGGTAAGCTGATCTTTTGCCATATTAATTAGTTATGCTAAACCTTTTATGCGGTCATTGGTCTCAAGTATCACTATTATTATGTAAGGAGTAGAAGAATGCAGCAGAAAATGGTCAAAAATTCATACCTCTTTTTCATCTTATTTGTATTATTCCTGAACAGTAATCTCTTATCAGCCAACGAAATTAAAACAACTATAGATGATCAGCAAGAAATCTCATTGACGGTTTATAACGAGAATCTCGCGCTTATACGTGATGTAAGAAAAGTTGAACTTTATAAAGGTAAAAATACTATTGCAGTACGCGAAGTCAGTGCTCAAATTATGCCTGAGACAGCAATTATTAATAATCTCACTTATCCAAATGCACTATCATTAATAGAACAGAACTTTGATTATGATTTATTAACTCCCCAACATTTGCTGCAGAAATATGTTGGTAAACAAGTAAGAGTCATACGAACACACCCAACGACGGGTGCTGAACAAGAAGTGGAAGCCACTGTGCTGAGCGCAAATAATGGTGTGGTATTAAAAATAGGTGATCGAATTGAAACGGGTGTGCCTGGACGTATCGTATATGAAAAGGTTCCTGATAACCTTCGTGATAGACCAACATTATCAGTGCAACTAGATAATGATGCTGCGGGTTCACAATTATTAGAGTTGAGCTACTTATCAGGTGGTCTAAGTTGGCAGGCAGATTATGTTGCAAGTTTGAGTAAAGATGAAAAATTTTTAGACTTAAATGGATGGGTAACATTAAGCAATCAAAGTGGAGCAAGTTATAAAGATGCACAATTACAATTAGTGGCGGGTGATGTTAATCGTGTGCAGCAAAAACATCCATCGCGTGCTGATATGGCCTTGATGGAATCCAGAGCAAGTGCACCTCAAATGCAACAAGAGGCATTTTTTGAGTACCATTTATATAAGTTAGGACATAAAACGGATGTCTTGCAGAACCAAACAAAACAAGTAGCGCTACTTAGTGCTTCAAATATTCCAGTCATTAAGGAATTTTTATTAGAGGGGCACAATAATTATTACTATCAGCAGGTAAGTAGTATTTATGATAAACATAAAGTGGGCGTGTATGTCGAGTTTGATAACAAGAAGGCCAATAATCTTGGTATAGCTTTGCCAAAGGGCATTGTCAGGGTTTATAAAGATGATAGTGCAGGCAGTGCACAGTTTATAGGCGAAGACCAAATTGATCATATGCCCAAAGATCAAACGATTCGTTTAAAGCTTGGGGATGCATTTGATGTTACTGCTACAAAAAAACAAACATTATTTGAAAAGAAACCTTCAATTGGAAAATATAATCATTCATTCGCCTCTGCTTATGAGATAGAGATACACAATGCTAAAGAAGAAGATGTTATGGTCAAAATTCATGAGCCAATACCGGGAGATTGGGAAATTGAACAGACAAATATTACGTTTGAAAAACTAAATGCTCATTTGGCAGGGTGGGATGTTAAAGTACCTGCAGGGAAACGAGTTACGCTAGAATATGAAGTCCTCGTTCGTTATTAAATAAATTCAATAGTAAATGTCATCAGCTAAATTAGTCGATTGGCTAGGACTGCTAGCCTTAATGGTTATGTTTGGTTCAGCATTTTTGCTGAATAAAATTGCTGTTGTTGATATTCCTCCCGTTGTGATCACAGCCGTTAGGATAGTCCTTGGCGCGTTAATACTTATTGCAATGACCTTTATTCAAAAAGAGAGTTATTCTCAATTGAAGTCGTATTGGGGGTTGATAGTAATTATTTCGATTACGGGTAACTGCATACCTTTCTTTGTCATTGCTTGGGGTCAGCAATATATTGATAGTGGGCTGGCTGGAATTCTAATGGGGATGATGCCTTTAACGACAATCGTACTAGCACATTTTCTGGTTGAAGGAGAAAAGCTTACCGCAGGAAAAGTCGCTGGCTTTATCTTGGGCTTTATTGGCGTAGTTATTTTAATGATACCTGAAGTCACTTTTTATAATGAGTCAAGGTTATTGCATTTGTTCGGCATTTTAGCAGTACTATTAGGTGCTGTTAGTTATGCTGTGAATTCGATTCTGGTACATCATTTGCCAAAGATTAGTTTGACGCTACTATCTGCAGGAACGTTAATTGTGTCCTCAATAATTATGGTTCCACTGGCCGCTTTGGAAGATATGTCCTGGATACAAAAAGTTGATAGCAGGGAAGTGTGGTCATTAATGATTTTAGGAATTTTTTCTACAGGATTTGCAACTATTTTATATTTTCGTGTTGTGCGTCATGCAGGGCCAAGCTTTCTATCACAGATAAATTATCTTGTGCCGGTATGGGCGGTGATATTAGGAATAACGCTAGGTGGTGAGAGCTTAACAATATATTCAATTATTGCATTGATTGTTATTTTATCGGGTATAGGAATTTCTCAACGCTCAAAAGTTTATGAAGACAGTATCTATCATGATTAATTTGCCGGAAGTCCACCGACTCTGACATAAATCAAACAGCCTTCACGTGAAAAGGGCTTATGACGACTCATGTGAGGACCGCGTATCCAAGTCCCTTTAGGATAACTTCCATATTCATCTTCAAAAGTCCCTTCGAGTACTAAAATCTCTTCACCACCGGGATGAACGTGTTCTGGAAAATATGTTTCAGGTTGCCAGTGTACTAGCGCCATATTCTCTGGGTAGTTAGCTTGCGAATACAAGGGTAAAACTTTTAAACCTTCCACCATGCCTTGATGCCAGGGTGTATTAAGTGTATCGACAATTGTTTGTTTGCGATCAATACCTTCGTATTGGCGTAAGCGAACAAATAAGGTACAACCGATATCAGAATAAGGAGCGTGTTCAGTGCCATCAGGATTGAGTAAATAACTACCAGCAGGATAGCGACCGTGATCGTCACAAAACTCTCCTTCGAGCACTAAAATTTCTTCGCCTTGAGGATGTGGATGAGTATGAAACTTTCCACCAGCCTCGTATTTCACAATGCTGGTAACGGGCCCAAATTCTCCACCTTCGCGGTAAAGTGGTTTGCGCCAGACAGTCCCACTTGGACTGGCTTGCCAGTCCATTGTGTTGGTATCAACAACGACGTGCTGATTTAAGTCAATGTTGATATCAGACTGTTCTTGCATTTAGAAAATATAATTAACGTTCAATAAATAAATCTAGCGCTTCAATGTCTATAGCGTTAGGGTTAGCACCCGCTACTTTATTCTCTTTATCATATAGTAAATATGAAGGTGTCCCAATTAATTGGACATTGGCTTTGCTGGTATAGAATTCATTCGCCGTGTCAAAGTCAGTTAAAATATGCGCATAGTTTAGATCATACTTTTCGATTAGCGCTTCTGTTTTTGCTTTTTGTTCAACGCCATCAACCACTACACCGACTAATGTAAAATCCAAGTCAGGGTTATCATCCATAAATTCTTGTAGTTTTTTAAAATCATCTTTGCACAGACCGCAGTAAGTCGCCCAAAACATAACAAGTTCCCATCGTCCGTCTTCTAGCTGATTTTCAACCGTTGATGCGATGGCATCAGTGGGTTGAAAAATCTCGCCCTGATTAGCATATGATGTACTAAATAAAATCAGTGCAATTAAAGATATTAAGTGTAATTTTTTCATATTAGATGCCTTTGATTAAACTATAGTGTAATTGGTGGTTTAAGGGTAGTTAAGTTAATTAAGAGTTTAGGTTTAATTTATTTTTAGTGTTAAATCAGCGAATATTTCATGTTTTTTGAAAGTTAATCAAAGTTGACCTGACCAACATCTGCATTATTACAATGGGTTATACTTTTGCTAAACAATAACAGGTTTTGAGGTGAATATGACGACTACACGTGTACAAACAATTTTAGATGAGGTGGGTACTCTAGCGTTCCCTGGTATTTACGATACGCTCTCAGCAAAAATAGCAGAGAAAGTAGGGTTTCCCATGGGTTTTGTGTCGGGTTATTCCTTGGCGGCATCTACAATAGGGGAGCCGGATTTTGGATTACTCACACAAACAGAAGTTGTAGAGCGTGCACGTCATATTTGTAATAGCGTGAACATACCTATAATTGTCGATGCGGATACGGGCTACGGTAATCCCCTTAATGTGTATCGCACGGTTAAAGATCTAATTGCAGCTGGAGCCGCAGGGTGTTTTCTAGAAGATCAGGTGTGGCCTAAGAAATGTGGACATATGCGCAATAAGAAGGTGATTGAACGTGAGCAATATTTGCAAAAAATAAAAGCAGCAGTTGAGGCGAAAGGTGACAGTGATTTTTTCATTGTCGCACGGACTGACGCTGAAGCAGTGCTTGGTTTGGAAGAAGCGATTACTAGAGTCGAAAAGGCGCGTGAATTAGGTGCTGATGGTAGTTTTGTTGAAGCGCCAGGCTCGCTTGAGCAACTTAAGGAAATTGGTAAACGTGTGCCCAAACCGATGGTTGCTAACATGATAGAGGGGGGTAAAACACCCGTACTACCAAAAGAAGAGTTAGCAGAAATGGGATTTCAGTTAATTCTTTATCCATTAACAGGTTTGTATGGAGCAGCAGCGACCATGCGCAGTTTGTTTGAAAAATTGAAACAAGATGGAACAACGTTAGGTGCTGGCACAGAGTTGATGAACTTCACTGAGTTCAATGATCTGATAGGTGTCGAAGAGAAATATGACTTATCAGAAAAGTTTGGTGAGTGATTGAGCGAAGGTGTACCTAACCTTCGCTCTTGGTAGAAAAGATAATTAAGCGAAAATCACTATTCCAATAGCTAATGCAGCAAATGCAATTGCTGCAACTATGGCCATATCAATGTAATCCCAATTGTTATCGTAAAAAGTACGCATCATAATCTCCTTTTAAAATTAACATATGATTTTTAAATCTATGTTTAAATATTAGGATAAAAAAAGAAAAGAGATGTTGATTTAGATCAGGTAGTAGAGCAAAGGCTGATATCTACAACCTTTGCTCATAGTTTGATGAGGATTTGTTAAAAAATAGCGACGCCGATTGCTATTGACGCTGCTGCAATTAGGGCAACAATCGCTACATCTACAATTTCCCAAGTGTCATTGTAAAAAGTACTCATGGTAGCCTCCTTAATTAAGATTTTAAAATACGATAAATTAGTATTTTTTATGACTTAGATTAGGAAAATAAGTTCATATTTTTTAGGCGGTATTTAGAAAATTGCTAGACCCAGCCCAAATGCCAAACACGAACCTAATGTATAAATGAAAGGGTCAATGTATTCCCAAAACTCTTTGTAAAATTTCTTCATGGTTAATTTCCTCTAGTGGTTAAAATAGTGACTACTTTGTATAGAGCAATTGTTGTGCCAATTTTACAAAGGCCCTTTTAACCGATAAGCGGTAGTTTTTAACCTAAATGTCAATAAAGACGGTCCATATCAGAGCGAATAGTATGAATATTGAAGTATTTTTGTGCGCAAATAGTGATCTGATTGAACAATCAAACATCAAATATCAGCATAAATAATCTTGAATGCCTGAAAGCGAATTGTTACCGCTTTTCAGGAGTAGCTAATAAAAGTGTCCAATAAGTTCGATAGCTGGAAGCATTGTTAATAGCACATGCCATCCCAATTTGGGTGTGTGAGGGGTTCATAATATTGATGCAGTGCCCTGGGCTGGCCACCCATTTGTCTATAGCTAACTCTGGAGAATTTAAACCTCCAGCGACATTTTCAGAGAATGAGGACCAGTTGTAACCACTGTCATCAATTCTGCTTTTGGATGTCGAGTTGCGCGCTACTTCATGCCCAATTTCATCATAGATTGACATATCTTCTGAATGAACTTGCGCAGCCGAGTAAAGTTGCCCATCCCAACTAACTGAAGGTGCTGCGTGATAAAGTTCATTACCACAAGTTCTATCTTCCGATCGCACGCGGTTAATATAAGCTAAAGTCCTAGCAATACGATATTCATTAAAATCACATTCACTTGTTTCTTCTACAGCTTGACTCTCAGGAGAAGTCTTTATTTTCATTTCATTTATAACATTTCCCACGCCACAGGCGGATAAGCCAAGCGCTATCGCAATGCAGGTAAGAAATAGTGATAAGTATCTATTTGCCATATGATATTTATTCATCAGGATAAAGTTTATAACAGGCTGACTGAATATAGCGAGCAGCAATTTCACTCTTAACTTGTTTGCCATACTTGATGACGCATTCGTCTGCCGTCTTGACACCAAACCACGGATATTTTTTATCAACAAAGGTGCGTTCATAAAACACATATTCGCTTTGACATGACTCAATAACTTCATTTGCGATGGTATCACTCTGTATACCCTCTAGATTTTCTAACAAACACTCCCAATAATTATCGTGGCTAAACCACCATGCATGGGATGACGCTG
>JBCDBX010000055.1:0-12195 GCA_039182865.1 Pseudomonadota bacterium | reverse complement strand
TGCTGAGACTGCAACTCAGATTAGTGAACTCATGCCTTGGGATTTGGCTGAAAAATTAGAAAATCAAGAGCAGCTTTTACTAGTCGATGTACGAGAAGCTGATGAGTTCAATGTCATGCATATTCCCAACTCAATTAATGTACCACGCGGTATCTTAGAAGCGGCCAGTGAACAAGGTTATGATGAGACGCACCCTAAACTTTCTACGGCACGCGATCATCAAGTTGTGATGATATGTCGATCCGGCAAACGAAGCTGCCTTGCGACTCATACACTGCAGCTATTAGGCTTTAATCATGTCTCATCTCTTAAAACTGGTCTTCGTGGCTGGAATGACTATGATCAGGATCTTATTGATCATAGTCATAATCGTATTGATGGCGACAAGGCAGAAGAGTTTTTAAAACCCAAAGCAGAATAAACACAGCCGTCCAGTACATTATGCGTTATTTAATTATTGCTGCCTTTATAATTGTTGGTCTTATTTGGACGGCATTTTATTTCGCAGGAATTTTGAATAGATAAAAGATAACTATGAAACCTTGGCAACGAAATCGGTTAGTATTAGTCGCCGCCATAATAGCAAGCGTGGTGACAGTAAATATTCCCTCATTTACCACCGGCCAAATTGTGTCTTTAGTGGCACTTTATTTTTTGCTATTTTTCTTGTACGTGAAATTTTTTAATCGCTATAAAAAGTAATCTGGCTTTAATAGGTATCAAGTACTTATTCTAATCGTAGTGCTTATGATACTTTCTTCGTGTCCCCGCTCGTTGTGTGATCACACCTCGCACAACAGTTTTACTAGAAACTTCAATTAAGTTATATCCTTCATTAATCGCTTTAAGATAAAATTTTTCATCCTGTTCAACAAATTGGCGAAAAATATATTCGCCGTCAATTTCAGCAATTACATACTTCCCATGTGCAGCATCACCCGCGGGATCTATGATGATAATGCAGCCATCTTTAAACTCTGGCTCCATGCTGTCACCCATCACACGCAGGGCAAACGGTTCGCTACTTGCACAACCGCTACTATCCAAGTCCATTAGTTCTAAGTCTTTATCCATTCTCAATTTTCTTTTGCTGAATCTTCCATAACTCCGAGTATAACTGATTCGATCCCAGCAATTCAGCATGTGTCCCGTGCTCTACAACTTTGCCATCTTCAAGCACGTAAATTCTGTCAGCATCAACAATTGTTGAGAGTCTATGTGCAATAATTAGAGAAGTGACACCTTCGGTTACTCGTTGAATAGCGCGCATTACAGTAGCTTCAGTATTCGAATCAAGACTTGAAGTCGCTTCATCAAATATCATTATTTTTGGTTGTTTTATTATAGCGCGAGCAATTGCAATTCGTTGAACTTCACCGCCTGACAACTTTAAACCACGCTCTCCAACAATGGTATCTAGGCCTTCAGGCAAATCATTAATGAGTTTACCTAAATTAACCAGTGACAAAGCTTGCATCAACTGTTGCTCAGTAGCTTGTGGGTTTCCATACTGAATATTAAAGCGAATCGATTCGTTAAACAGAGTGGCCTCTTGAGGCACCATACTGATTTGTTTTCTTAAACTATCTTGCGTACATAGTGTGATGTTTTGATCGTCAATGTAAATGCCGCCATCTGTGACATCATAAAAACGAAACAGCAGCTTGGATAATGTTGATTTACCCGAACCCGAAGGTCCTACCACTGCAACCTTCTCACCAGGATTAATCTTCAAATTGACATTCTTTAATATTTCTCGTCCTTGATGATAGGCAAATTTCACTTGATCGAATCTTATAGAACTCTGGTTTATCACTAGTGTTGCTGCATCGTCTTGATCTTTTACATCAGGCGTTTCCTCTAACAGTTTTGCCAATAAATCCATATCTGCTAAAGCATAAGTGATTTGTCGATACACAATACCCAACGCATTCATTGGAATAAAAAGTTGTAACATTAGTCCATTAACCAGGACTAAGTCACCTACTGTCATACCTCCCTCAGCAACACCTTTTGCGGCATAAATCATAATGGCGGTAACACCAACGGCAATTATCACAGCTTGACCAAAGTTTAATAACGACATCGTAAAAGAACTTTTTACTGATGCATGCTCCCAGTCGCTTAAGGTATTAGTATATCGATCAACTTCATATTGTTCGTTATTGAAGTATTTAACATTTTCATAATTCAGCAAACTATCAACTGCTTGAGAGTGCGCTTCTGAATCTAATCTATTTGAAAGATGACGAAAATGAATTCGCCAATTAGTAAAAATAACTGTGAATACAACATACGTAAGGATTGTCGCAATCGTTATCAACGCAAACTTTGATGAATATGATTTAAATAGAATGGCGGTCACCAACAATATTTCAAACAGAGTCGGTATCACGATAAATATAAAGTAATTAGATAATGACGCTAAACTTTGTGTACCACGTTCTAAATCACGCGCAATCGAACCTGTCCGTCGGTCTAGGTGAAATCGCAATGAAAGATCATGTAGATGCGTAAGCACATCAGTGGACATTTTGCGGATGGCATGAAAACGCGCACGCGCGAAAAAGATATCGCGCAGTTCATTGAATAGAGCGGTTGTTAGTCTCAAAGCGCCATACCCAAATAATAGTGCTAGCGGTAATTGGATTGCCAGGTTGCTGCTATCCAAAGCATCTACAATGTATTTCAGCAACACAGGTACACCTACAGTGGCGACTTTAGCCAACATCAAACAGGCCAGTGCTAATAAGATGCGTCCTCGATATTCCCAAAGATAGGGAAATAAGCGCCTTAGATTTTGCCAGTCTGTTCGTGATCTATGTGGACCTTCTGTTCGTGCGCGCGTTCCTTTCATTTTTGCCTCTTAGACATCCTGTGATGGCCAATTTAATTATAAAAGTTTTCTATTGGTTTCAATTAAAAAATTTTTAGTTTTGCCTATACAAATCACTCACAAATTGTAAGTGCGTGACAACTAAGATAATTTTTTTTTGACGTTCAAATAACACAACTTATCCACAGCTTACTCCCTATACATTCAACCATCTGTACACAACATATTGGGGTTGACGACTCCTCCTACCTCAACTTATAGTGTTATGCCACTGGGGGGACAAGGAATGCCACTCTTTTGAATACATAATTTTAAGAATAATCATATAGTTCTGAGAGAATCTTAATGCAACCTAATACTACTGCTACAAATTTCGATAATGGGTCTTCTGTTCCCTATACAGATACGCCTGCTGAGCACGAATTACAGTCAACTGCGCCAGGTCAATACCGCGTTATCCGCCGTAATGGGAAGGTCACAAGTTTTGACCGAGATAAGATTAAAATTGCGGTTACTAAGGCCTTCTTAGCCGTGGAAGGCGGAGAAGCTGCTGCTTCTACACGAGTGCATGACAGCGTCGAGAAACTCACTGCAGACGTTGAGTATGCTCTAACACGCAGCCGCCCAGATGGCGGTACTTTTCACATTGAAGACATACAAGATCAGGTTGAACTCGCGCTTATGCGCTCTGGCCATCACAAAGTCGCCAGAGACTATGTACTGTACCGCGAAAAACGCTCTCAAGAACGCGCTGAAAAAATTCAGCAATCCGAGACCAATGATACCGGAGATACAGACCATAAATTTCTTCAGGTCACTAATGCTAAAGGCGAATCTAAACCCCTAGATATCAAGCGCATTGAGGTAGTAGTTGATGAGGCTTGTGCAAATCTAGATGATGTCGAAGCACAGCCCATTATTGATGAGACATTACGCAATCTCTATGAGGGGGTTCCAGAATCCGATGTTGCCGCTGCCTTGACTATGAGTGCACGCACTTTGATCGAGAAAGAACCTAACTATACTTATGTTGCGGCGCGCCTACTGCTCGATAACCTGCGCAGCGAAGCACTCTCTCATCTAAGTGATTCTCCTGTCACTGCAACACAGGAAGACATGCAAGCAGGAACCTATGCTGATTATTTTGAAAGTTACATCAAGCAAGCAGCCAAACTTGAACTGCTCGATCCGCGCCTTGCATCTGAATATGATCTTAAAGCCTTGGGTAAAGCCTTACTACCTGAACGTGACTATCAGTTTACATATTTAGGGTTACAAACACTTTATGATCGCTACTTTATTCATACAGATGATGTGCGCATTGAATTGCCACAGGCCTTCTTCATGCGCGTTGCTATGGGCTTGGCAATTAATGAAATCGAGCGCGAGAAACGTACCATCGAATTCTATCGTTTGTTGTCGTCTTTCGACTTCATGAGTTCAACGCCAACTTTGTTCAACTCTGGCACCTTACGACCACAGTTATCGTCTTGTTACTTAACCACAGTCCCTGATGATTTATATGGCATATTCGATGCGATTAAAGATGATGCCATGCTATCCAAGTTTGCGGGTGGGCTTGGTAATGATTGGTCACGCGTGCGTGCAATGGGTTCGCACATCAAAGGCACAAATGGTAAATCTCAAGGTGTAGTACCGTTTCTTAAAGTTGCTAACGATACCGCAGTTGCAGTTAACCAAGGCGGTAAACGCAAAGGTGCTATGTGTGCTTACCTTGAAACCTGGCATCTAGACATAGAAGAATTTTTAGACTTACGTAAAAATACTGGTGACGACCGTCGTCGTACACATGACATGAATACCGCGAACTGGATTCCCGATTTATTCATGAAGCGTGTTAGCGAAGAAAAAGAGTGGACCTTGTTCTCACCAAATGATGTGCCTGACTTGCATGATCTTTATGGTGCAGAGTTTGAAGCGCGTTACGCTCATTACGAACAACTTGCTCAAGATGGCAAGATAAAGAATTTCAAAACCATGGCAGCGATTGATTTATGGCGCAAAATGCTAGGCATGTTGTTTGAGACAGGTCACCCATGGATTACTTTTAAAGATCCATGCAATGTACGTTCTCCGCAAGGACATGTGGGCACAGTACATTCTTCTAACTTATGCACCGAAATTACTCTAAACACATCAGATAATGAAATTGCTGTATGCAATCTGGGTTCTATTAATATTGCTGCACATACAAATAAAGATGGCATTGATCACGCCAAGTTAGAAAAGACTATTAATACTGCAATTCGCATGTTAGATAATGTGATTGACTATAACTACTACAGTGTCGCAACTGCACGCAGTTCTAATCTACGTCATCGTCCAATTGGTATTGGCATTATGGGTTTTCAGGATGCTTTATATAAATTACGTACCCCGTATGCGAGCGCCGATGCTGTTGAATTCGCCGACACTTCTATGGAAGCAGTCAGTTACTTCTCGATTAAAGCATCGACCAACCTTGCGGAAGAACGTGGCACTTATGCAACGTATCAAGGTTCTCTTTGGTCACAAGGAATTTTGCCTATCGATTCAGTCGAGTTATTGGCAAAAGCTCGTGGAGGTTATTTGAATGTTGACCAAACAACTCGCTTAGATTGGGAAGATTTACGTGCCCGCGTGAAAACTGTCGGTATGCGAAATTCTAACACCATGGCGATCGCGCCAACCGCAACCATCTCTAATATTTGCGGTGTGACACAAAGCATTGAACCTACTTATCAAAACTTATTTGTTAAGTCCAATTTGTCAGGCGAATTTACCGTATCAAATCCTTATCTGATTAGCGATTTAAAACAGCATAATCTTTGGGACAACGTTATGGTGAATGATCTCAAATACTACGATGGCAGTGTACAAAATGTTGATCGTGTTCCTGATGATCTAAAAGAAATTTATCGAACTGCATTTGAAATTGATCCACGCTGGTTAGTTGAAGCAGCTTCGCGGCGACAAAAGTGGATTGATCAAGCCCAGTCACTCAATTTGTATATGTCTGAGCCTAACGGACAAAAGATGGATAACTTATACAAATTAGCTTGGGTACGAGGATTAAAAACAACTTACTACTTACGCTCAATTGGTGCGACTCATGTTGAAAAAAGCACTATGGAAAGCCATCAGGAAAGCAAACTGAATGCTGTGCAGTCTGAAATGGGAAGCAGCGCACCAAAAGCTTGTTCCATTTTGGATCCTGATTGCGAAGCTTGTCAGTAAGAAATTAATTAAAGTTACAAATACGTAACTAGAGGAGAAAGGGTGTCACCGCATTTAAGAGTGTCATCCTATAACACTGGGGAGCAACTGCTGGCATAACAGTAGTGCTTTTATCAAAACATAAAATCTTGAGGAGATCTCTTAATATGTTTAATTGGGATGACCCATTAGCGGATGCTAATTCAACTGAACAAGAAACACTATCTAACGAAACTATTTCTAACATTTCTTCCGCATTAGACAAGCTCGATGAAAATATGGCAACGAACGCAGCCGACCAATCACGACCGGCTGTATTTTCATCTGCGCCTGCAGAAATACAACATGCGGATAGTTTGCCCGCTGATGCTGATACCGATGCTGGTGCTACAGGTTTAGAAGATATAGAAATGGGTGCACGTCGCATTCGTGTTGATGATAAAAAAATTATCAACTGCCGTGCTGACCTTAATCAACTTGTACCATTTAAGTATGAATGGGCATGGCAAAAATATCTGGATGGTTGTGCGAATCACTGGATGCCGCAAGAAATTAACATGACAGCGGATATCGCACTTTGGAAAAGTGCAGATGGGCTAACCGAAGACGAGCGCACTGTTATTAAGCGCAACTTAGGTTTTTTCTCAACAGCAGATTCCTTAGTTGCCAACAATCTCGTACTAGCTGTTTATAAACATATTACCAACCCAGAATGTCGTCAGTATTTATTACGCCAGGCGTTTGAAGAAGCTGTGCATACACATGCTTATCAATATTGCATTGAGTCACTAGGCTTAGATGAAGGTGAAGTATTTAATATGTACCGCGAAGTGCCTTCAGTGGCACGCAAAGCGGAATGGGCACTACCATACACACAAAGTTTAGGTGACCCGCACTTCGCAACAGGCACACCTGAAATGGATCAACGTTTATTACGTGACTTAATTGCATTTTATGTCGTGTTCGAAGGTATTTTCTTCTACGTTGGCTTCGTACAAATTCTTTCCATGGGGCGCCGCAATAAAATGACAGGTGTTGCAGAGCAATTCCAATATATTTTACGCGATGAATCCATGCATATGAATTTTGGTATTGATGTAATTAATCAAATTAAATTGGAAAATCCACACTTATGGGGTGCTGATTTCCAAAAAGAAATGATTGAGTTAATTACTGATGCCGTGGAACTTGAAACCCAGTATGCACAAGACACAATGCCTCGCGGCATTTTAGGCCTTAACTCCAATATGTTTGCTGAATACTTACAATTCATTGCAAACCGTCGTTGCTCACAAATTGGTTTGCCTGAGCAGTACACTGGCGTTAGCAATCCATTCCCATGGATGTCTGAAGTGTTAGATCTTAAGAAAGAAAAGAACTTCTTTGAAACAAGAGTAACGGAGTACCAGACAGGTGGAGCACTCGTTTGGTAGTCACACAAAAGCTGCAACTAATGTCGCTTTTATAACAGCGTTATGGGGCCACCGCACTGGTGGTAAGCTTAGGCGGCAACCCTCCTTGCCGCCTTTTTTAATGTTGTTTCAAAATTAATTGTAATTGGCATTCATGACTAACTTGGAAAATAAAGTTGTACTCATCACTGGCGCTACTGGCGCTTTGGGAAGCGCTGCGGCTAATGTATTTGATAAAGCCAGTGCGAATTTGGCCTTAACAGGAAGAGAACAAGCCAAATTACAAGAAATCTCTACGCAATTAAGCAAGAATCATTTCATCAACTCATGTGATCTAAGCAGTGAGACAGAGTGTGAGAACTTAATCAGTAAGGTCATCGATTATTATGGAAGCATCGACATCTTGCTAAATGTTGCAGGAGGTTTTGCAATGGGACCAAAAGTTCATGAGTTAAGACCAGATGATTTTACACACATGTTTAATACGAACTTTATCAGCACATTTAACACTTGCAAAAGTGTGATACCACAGATGATTCAACAAGGTGCTGGAAGAATTATCAATGTATCTGCACGTGCCGCAACTGAAGGTAAAGCTAAGATGGCACCTTATTGTATTTCGAAAAGCGCTGTCGTGACTTTGACAGAAAGTTTAGCCGCAGAACATAAACAGGATGATATTAATGTTAACTGTATCTTGCCTGGCACAATTGATACTCAAACAAACCGCAAAGATATGCCGAATGCAGATTATTCGACATGGGTTCCAACTATGGACCTGGCTAATACGATGTTATTTTTGAGTTCTAACCTTGCAAACTCAATAAATGGAGCACTTATTCCTGTCTATGGAAAAAGCTAGAATCGCACTGAAAAGTTGATATTGCCACTGTGCAATTGAGTTTTACCTGATAGCTCGCCACCATAAAATAAAGATAGCGTCCCAGTTTTTGATGTTTTCATTTGTACGCCCAATTCTACAATAGCAGCATCTTTGGCAATCTGTGCGCCTCTGATGGTGAAATTATCACTTCCTGCTAAGCTATAAGTTGAATTAGGGTTGCGATCTCCAAATGCATGTCGCCAACCAAACAGGCCATTTAAAAGAACACTGTCATCTTCTGTAAATTGATTATTAGTACGCACACCCAAAGTTGTGAAGGTAGTACTTGATGTTTCTGATGAAGCACTTAACGCACTGGATCCGCCTGATTCATCATAGCTTTCAGTATCCAAAGTGACATGAGAGATCGCCGCTAGTAATTCTACTTCCGGATCTTTTGGTAATGGCAAACTGTATTCCACAAAACCTGAGTAACTGATAGCATCAAAATCAGAATCAAGTTCATCTGACACATTTCCTACTACGACTTCTCTACTTGCATCCGTTTCATGATATCCCAAGAAAGCCCCCGCTTTGACTTTGAACTGATTTACATACGTACCCAGATATATACCACCCATATAGCTGTTAGTATGGCTAGTTGAATCTCTTCCGTTAACATCAACATTGGTATAAGCGTAACTTCCCATCATACCGATCGTCCAATCATTGCCATTAGTACTCATTAACCAATCTTTTCCGACAGAAAATCCACCTGTCCAACTATTGGTTTTTGCAGTGTTAGAACGCTCATCAACACTTTCCCATTGACTTATGCCCTCAATCCAGAATCCTTCAGATGTTGCTAGCCCATCATCACCAAACGCATATACTGTGAACTCTTCGACTAAGGTTTGTGATGGTTCACTTGAATGGTTAAATGCTGATTGCAGTCGACGATTGACACCCTTCATAACCGCTCTATTGGTATTCGTGATCGAACTTTTTACAGAAGCGCCAATTTCACCCGACAATGCATCATAAGCCTCGCGTACAGATGCATCGGAAGTGAGACCAAAAACGGCAGCAACCGATTCGTTGTCTGGATTCGCACTATTTAATGCATCAGCGACTGCTCGTTGATTCCTTGTCTGGGCCAATGATACAGGTGTAGTTCCACTGCTATTAGCAGTAAGAAATACATTGGAGGGGTCGTAACTAAGCTCATAGTCTACAAATATAGAATCATTGACTGAATCAAAGACTCCTGACACATTTGGAGAGGAAAGAATGGTGTAGGTGGTATTAATAATCGGCGAGCCTGAAACAATCACATCACCACCATTGATTGTGACAGAAGAACCACCGCCAGTAATAGTTAACATATCGCTGTCAGCATCATTCACATCAATTTCAAATCGGGAACCACTATTAAATGTTAAATCAGTAGCATTAGCTGAAAGCGTACCAAGACCATTTCCTGGTGCTAAACTTCCACCTGAATCTACCGTAATGTTTCCATTATTAATATTTCCTGTCCCACTAAAGGTGCCACCATTAATATTGATGGTTCCTCGCAGCGATCCATCCAAGTTAAATATCCCGCCTATTAAAGTTGTAGTGCCCCTGAAATTACTTCCATTACCCGTATAATTTGTAAAGCCAGAAACATGATTTATAAAATCATCATTAACACTTCCGGTGCTTGATATATCAGTGTTAAATATAAAGTTCCCGCTAGTATCTGTATGATTGAAATTAAGCATTGCAGTACCAGAAGAAAACACGATTCTAGAAGTATTTAATTCACCTGGTGTACCACCATTTCCAATATTTATGATTCCTGTTGCACCATTATTTGTCGCAATAAAGGTATCCGCTGACTGCACGATCGCATTATTCGAAATTGTCAGCACACCATCTCCACCACTTGCACCAACCGTAATATCATCAATCACGTCAAATAGTGACCCCATATCACTAATATTAACCGTCCCTGTCGCAGAACCACCAATACCAACAAAGGCATCATCACTTGAAACTTGCCCCCCATTATTGATATTTAACGTACCTGTTCCACCATCTCCCACGCGCACATCATCACCAATTGTCCAAGTAGAATTAAATGCATCGTTTGATCCAGTCACATTAACAATACCGACAGATCCATTTCGATCTCCAATACGAACATCGTCATTGACACTAACAATTCCACCGTTTTGAATATTTAAAGTTCCTTGTCCTAAAAATCCAATAAATGCATCATCACCAATTATCCAGGAAGAACGAAAGCCGCTAGTCACACCATCAACCGTAACTAGTCCTATTGAACCTGCTCGATCGCCAATGCGACCATCATTATTTGAGTTAACTAACGCGCCATCAAGAATATTCAAGGTTCCTTGTCCGTTATCACCAACCTCTAAAGTCCCTGTAATATCCCAAGTAGAACGAAAGCCACTATTCACACCATTAACCGTAATAGTTCCACTAGAACCATTATTGTCGGCAACACGAACATTTCTGCCAACGTTAACTAACGCGCCATCAAGAATATTCAAGGTTCCTTGTCCACTATTTCCAATTTCCAGATCTCTGTTTACATCTACAGTCGACCGAAAACCCGCACTAGTACCTTCAACCGTTACTGTTCCAATACCTGAGATGCCATCTCCAACTCGACTATCTCTGCCAACATCAACTAACGCACCTACCAAGACATTGAGGCTACCTTGTCCATTATTGCCCACTTCAAAATCTCGATTAATATCAAGCGTAGATCGAAAAGCATTATTAGTTCCTGTCACAGTGGTGGTACCCATAGAACCCGCATTGTCGCCAATGCGTGTATCTCTGCCAATATCAACCAGTGCACCCTGATTAATATTTAGTAAGGCTATTCCACTGTTAGCTACCTCGAGATCAACTCCAACATCCCAGCTAGTCTGTATTCCCGCGTTGTTACCACTCACACTAACGGTACCCATGGACATTGCATTGTTTGCAATACGGGCGAATCGATCACTATTTAGATTTGCACCATTGAAAATTGATAATTGCCCGGTCGCATTATTGCCAATGAAGATGTCATCCGCTTGTGCATTACCGGTTGTTATAACTGTTGCGTTAGGGATTATAAGATCAACGAAAACATCGTCTGTTAAATCAGGCACCACATTGGTATCCCAGTTTCCTGGGGTAAACCAATCATCAGAAATATTTCCTTCCCAGACTTGCGCAGATAGACTAAAAAAAAAGCTATGAAGTAATAGAGCTACCAGTAGCGGAAGTAGCTTTTGGAAAAAATAAAGATATAGCTTTTTGTGATCGTGTTTCAACTTTAACATTACTATTTGTATATATATCAGTAAGTTCCATAGTATAAAACTTAGCCTGCTGACTAATAGCTGAAATAGATAAAAGGCTTAAGATAAAGTTCATATGGTGAGCGAGTTGTGATAGCAATCACATAACGAACGAAGATTGGAATATTGAATTCCAGTAAAGGGATGTAAATTGTATTTGCTTAAATATGTTTAGAGTTCATTCCAACGCTTTTTACGTTGCCAAGGAATGCGTGTTAAGATAATTCCAAAGATCATACTGCCAACCACAACAAATGCTCCAGTTACAAACCATTGACGGTCTTTGTAGGGAGATTTCAATACTTCACTTTCAGCGGCTAACTCTGCGAATAGCTCTTTTTGTTCTTCCAGTTGATCTTTAAGTGCAGCATTTTCTTGCTGAAGTTCTAGAGGTTTTTTTGCAATATTCTCCAAGCGTGCTATTTCTTCACGCAAGCCTTCTTTTTCTTGTTCTACTCTTGAATCAAAATTTGATTTAAGTTGATCATACTTAACTTGCAATGCAGCTGCTTGATCTCGGCCAGATGGCTGACTCATTAGATA
>JBCDBX010000054.1:0-12416 GCA_039182865.1 Pseudomonadota bacterium | reverse complement strand
GCGTACCCATCCATGGCAGAGTTAGTATGACTTGGCACATTAATTCTTGAGTAAATGTCTTCAGCCACAACACGCTGCAAAGCATCACGTATAGGAACTAATTCAATCTCAGAGGTTGGGGAAATGCTACTTAATATGAGTTGCTGTGCAGCATCAGCGTCCATCGAAGCCGGATCATAATCATCCATGCAACTTGCATCATATTTTATCTTTGTCATAGGGTTTTCTAGAATTGGGTCAGGGTTTATGATGACACTCTATTTCTTATTATATTTATCTGCAACATACAAAAAGCCATGCTGCGATTTTTAAATATTTTTTTCTTAATAATGATGATTTTGCCATATGTTCATGGCAATGAATGGGTAGTGCTTGATGGAGAAGCCATGGGCACGACCATACATACGGAAGTGTGGCATGAAGATAATGAAATTGCTGAAAAAATGGCTCAAGAAGTCATGAAGATCATGGAAAAAGTGAATCAGTTAATGAGCCCGTATATAGAGAGTAGTGAATTAGCACTTATTAACCGTGAAGCTTCGCAACATCCCATTAAAATAAGTAGCGATTTGTATGACGTACTTGCGCGTTCATTACATTACTCAGAGTTGACCCAGGGTGCATTCGATATCACTTATGCGAGTGTAGGGTACTTATATAACTACCGGGATTCTATACGACCCAATCAAGAAGAATTGGCGTCACATATTGAGGCTATTAATTATCAAAATATTGTTTTAAATCCAGAAGACTATAGTGTTTTTTTTAGGCAAGAAAATGTCCGGATAGATTTGGGTGGTATTGCAAAAGGCTATGCGGTTGATCTATCAATTGAAAGGGCCAAACAGTTGGGCATTCGCAATATACTGGTATCAGCCGGAGGTGATAGTCGAATTTTGGGGGATCGTTTAGGACGGCCTTGGGTGGTAGGAATACGGCACCCGATTAATCAAGATCAAGTGATAGCCAAGATTCCACTGGTAGATGAGGCATTATCCACTTCTGGTGATTATGAGCGCTATTTCGACGAAGATGGCATCAGATATCATCATATTCTCGATCCAAAGACGGGTGACTCGGCCCGCAGCGTGCGCAGCGTGACGATACTAGGTCCTGATGCTATGGATACTGATGCCTTATCAACTAGCGTTTTTGTCATGGGACCGAAGAAAGGTATTAAGTTATTAGATAGCCTTCCCAAAATTGAGGGCATTATAGTTGATCAGAAAGGTAACTTACTGTTTTCAAATGGGTTGCAAAATATTGAATAAGATCATAAGAATTATCACCTAAGTATATTGATTTTATTATTGTTTTTTCTTTAAACAGATGCCTGCCTTTCGTCTGTATCTGCTCACCATTCATCAAAATCAGAACTCAATCATCTCCTAGCTCGCCAATAATCTCCGCATCAAAAATTAGCTTTCGTTTAACGGATAACGGGACGGAGAAGTCATAATGGAGATTAAAGGCAAAGGTCTTACACAATCTGTAATTGCTCTAGTCAGTGCATTGGCAATTCTGATAGTCACCGGTTGCGGTGGTGCCGGCAGTGGTGGGGAAGAACAAGGAGTCATCATTAATGGTGATTTTGCTCTTGTTTACGCTGAACGAAACATGAATGCTTTAGGCAATCCAACAGACGGTGTTCGCTTCTCACCAGGCGGTGATTTATTTATTAAAAGCGTTTCAGCGCCATTAACCGATTCTACCAATTTAACTTCTTCTTATACACAGGGTGCGGGAGATGTCTCTGACCCAGATGTAAACTTTGAAGGAAACAAAGTGGTGTTCGCAATGCGTGGCCCAAATGATTCCACATTTAATATTTGGGAATACGATCTATTAGCAAACACTATGCAACGTTTGATTGAAGACGATGACCTTGCATCACGAGGCAACGATGTAGATCCAACATATCTACCTGATGGCCGAATTGTATTTTCATCTGATCGTCAAGAAACAACATATCGAAAAATGGCTGATGAAAATGTTGCGCCATATAAATATCTAGATGAATATGAGCGTGAGCGCTCTATCGTTCTGCATACTTTTGATCCGCTCACACAAGAAGTTAAACAAATTTCATTTAATCAAAGTCATGATCGTAACGCGACTGTGTTAAGAACAGGCGAAATTTTATATGCGCGATGGGATCATGTTGCTAACAGAAATCATTTTCCATTGTTTATTACTAACCCTGACGGTACTGGTTTATTCGTGGAATATGGTGCTTTTAGTCCAGGCAATAGCTTCCTGCACCCACGTGAGATGCCAGATGGTCGCATCATGACAACATTGATGCCTTTATCTGGAACGAATGAGGCAGGTGCGGTCATGATTGTTAATACTCAAGACTTCACTGATGCTTGTCATCCCAATTCTGGTCCATCAAGTGATTGTCGAGGCCAGAAGAAAATTCAGTTAACTAATTTAAGTGTTAACTTTACTCGTGACTTTGCTCCTGGTGGTCGCTTTACAACACCTTATCCTCTGTGGGATGGAACTAATCGAGCGTTGGTAGCATTTAAACCGGCTCCGCCAAATCCTACAACATTTATTAATGCCGAGGGCGAAACGGTGATTGATCAAGGTACACCAAACTACAGTATTTACATGATGGACCTGGATAATGAAACAATGCGTCCAGTTCAACTCGCAACTAATGGAAAAGCTTTAATCGATCCAATTCCAATTATTGCTAGAAGTTTAAGTGATGTACCGACAATCATTAACGATAAGTTTCTAGATCCTGCCATGATCGTTGAAGACAATAGTCTTGGAGGCGAAGGTATTGGTGTAATGAATGTACGCAGTGTTTATGACACTGACTTTTTAGACATTATGGGAGATAGAGTTCTTGCTCAAGGTGAGACAATTCCTGTAGATGCTAATGGAAAGCCAGATTTAGCTGCGATGAAAGATCCTAATAATCCAGCATTTGTGAATCGTGTGGCGCGTTTTGTTCGTGTGACGCGTGCGATACCAACACCGCCTGGAATGAGAATGGATACTATTGGTGAATCGAATTATGAAATGCAGGAAATTCTTGGTTATACACAAGTAGAACCTGATGGATCATTCAGAGTAAAAGTACCTGCTGATACTTCTATTGCTATGGCAGTACTTGATTCACAAGGACGTGCATTCCAATCTCATACAAACTGGTTACAAGTTCGTCCAGGTGAAATCAGGACATGTAATGGATGTCATTCGCCACGAGGTGAAACAGCTCCATTAAATACATTGCCTGTTGCAGGAAACCATACAGCAAATATAAATAGCTGGGATGTGTTAGTTGGTGAAACTATGGCCGATACTCGTAATCGAAACGATTCGACTACAGGTGAATTGACCCAGAATATTACTTATACGCCTATATGGGCTGCATTAAGTATCGGTGGTATTCAACAGACCGAAATCAATTACGATGAACTTGATACACCAAGTCCGATAACGCCTAATGGCCAAATTCGTATCAATTACGAAGATCACATACAACCTATCTGGGACAAGTCTCGTGCTGATGTTGTTGGAATGTGTGCGAATGCTGGCTCTACTGGCGGTGCTGGTGATGAGTGCACCTGTGTTAGTTGTCACAATAATCCTCAGTTGTTGAATGCAAGTATCTCGGCGGGATTAACCCTTGAAGGTGGTCTCAATGGTTTAGGTGGTCGTATGATTTCATATGATCAATTGCTTATGGGTACATTCCAGACCGATTCTAACGGGGTGCCGCTTCCTCCTGTATTAGATGAAGAAGAAGGTCTAATTTTCCTACGTAATGAGGCGTTGGTTAACGTAGGTAGTTCACGTCAAAGTTCTCGTAGCAGTCACTTAACAGAAACTATATTCCATACTAAATTGCGTGCGAGTGCTGATCATGTAATAGGATCACTAGATCATAGTGCAATCCTTACTTCATCTGAGAAGCGTCTAATCAGCGAGTGGATCGATATAGGTGCTCAATATATTAATGATCCATTTGAATTAGATAATGGTGTTTATAAAGTAAAAAGAAATCTACTCTCAAATATAGGTGTTGATCAAAGTTTGTTTGTTAGCACTGTACAACCAAGACTATTAGAAGATTGTCAATCATGTCATTCGCCTGCCGGTGATAGAGTGGATGGGTTGAATAATGATCCTAATAGTCATGAGCATAATCGTTTCGTCTTGACTGGTAGTCCGGATGGAGACTTCAACGTTACGATAGCAATGATTAATGATTTATGTTCTCCAGCTGACAGTGATCTCTTGTTGAGGCCTATTTCAGATAACGTTGCACCTAACTTGCCTCATCCTCAAATTTTAGTAGATCCAACAGATCCTCTCAATACGGCCACTCAACCGGTATTAATCGACACTAGTCCGAATAGCACTTATGGGGCCATATTAAACTGGATTACAGTAGCTGCAGATAACAACCCAACTTGTTGAAAACAAGTCGATTACAGGAGTTAGAAGTGGTTAACAAGGGACAGTGGCCAGTGTTGATTATTGCAACACTGACACTTCTTCAAGGATGTGGCGGTGATACTGGAAGTGTAGATGTTGAAGTTGATACATCCACAGTTGCAGATCCATGTCAGAACATATACGACTTGTGCATAAATCCTATTCTACGAGGACCAATTGGTGCATCAAATACAAGTTGTGCATCTAGTTCATGTCATGGTGCTGGTGGATCAGGAGGTGCCTTCGTATTATTCAATAGTTCAACACCAGTTGATTTAGCCTTCAACTTTAATTCAGCTAAAGCATTTATAAATCCAGCAAGTGTTACTCAAAGTAAGTTATTAGCTGAGCCCTTGGTAGGTGATTCAGGTGTGGCATCAGTTGGGCCACATGGTGGTGGTGATAACTTTAATAGCAATACAAACACTTGCTACCAAGAGATTCTTGTATGGGCTGGAACAACAGAGGGTTCATGTCCTACAAGTTGTGCCGTTTTAAGTCCTAGTGGTCCGACCGCAGCTGATCTTCTTAGCTGCGCCCCATAACTAAAATTTAAAAATATTTAAAAGCATGGATTGCTTGACTCAAAATTCAAATGTAACTCACTTAAAAATAGTGATATTTGTTTTCGTGATTTTTCTCACGCTGACTTTTTCGGTTAATGCAGAAGAAAATTATCAAAGTGTACAAGTTGCTGATCCATATATTGAAATGCATACGGGACCTGGCCGGGGGTTTCCAATATTTCATGTAGTAGATCGTGATGAATGGGTTGAGATAATTAAGCGTAAAACAGATTGGTTCAAAGTGCGCACAGATAAAAACACAGAAGGCTGGGTAGAGCGTAGTCAAATGGAGCGCACACTAACAGCAGCAGGTGCACATAAAACCTTTGGAGATGTGTTAGTTGATGATTATTTAAAGCGACGAATAGAGTTTGGAATTTCAGGTGGTGATTTTGATGGTGATCCAATTGTGCTTGCAAGATTAGGTTACAAATTTACTGACAATATTTTATTGGAATTTGCATATGGTGAGATTGCGGGAAACTTTTCAAGCTCTGATCTATACACAATCAATCTTGTTTCAACTCCATTTCCAAAATGGATTGTATCACCAAACTTCACTATTGGTTATGGACGTTTTAAGAATAAACCTAGAGCTACGCTAATTGATGCAGAAGATTCAGATTCTGACTTAGGTAATGTTGGAGTAGGTGCACGTTATTACATTACAGAACGATTTTTTATACGTGCAGATTATAAACGCTATGTAGTTTTATCTAGTGATAATAGCAATGATGAATTTGATGAGTTCACGGGAGGACTCTCGTTTTTCTTTTAATGCAGGGAAGGCATGTATATGAAATTTTTATTAATCATACTCACTTTATTATTCACAATTCAGCCTAGCTTTGCTGATGAAGAAAATGAAGGTGCAACTGAAGAAGTTATTAAACCCGATGTTTTTCGTCGAGATATAAAAGTACCAAAAATCGATACTGAGGATTTTGAGATTACGGCTTTTTATGGCGTACTCGACGTTGAAGATTTTGGTGCAGAGCCTGTGTATGGAATTCGTGCTGCATACCATATAACAGAAGACTTTTTCCTAGAAGGGACATATGCACAATCTGAAGTATCTGATGAAGCTTTTCGCAGATTAGGACTCCCTTTGTTTCCTAACGAAACAGAGGATGTTGAATATTACGCACTTTCTATTGGCTATAACTTATTTCCTGGAGAAGTATTTTTAGGCCGAAGTATCGCAATGAGTAGTGCATTTTATATTCTTGGTGGTGTCGGCAATTTTGAATTTATCGATGAAGATGAGTTTGCGTATCACTTTGGAGCAGGTCTAAAAGTACTTCCAACAGACTGGTTATCGATGCGGATAGATTTTCGAGACTATATATATGAAACAGACTTTTTGGGTGAGAACGAGTTCAAGCATAACTTAGAAGCTACATTTAACTTAGGTATTTTCTTCTAGCTAATTATGGAGACATCTATGAATAAGATTTTAGTATTTTTAATTGGGTTAATTTCTCTAGTTATATTATCTAGTTCTGTCTATGCAAGCACTGCATTGGTCGGAAAAACTGCGCCAGATTTTACTTTGCGTAGTAATCAGGGTGACAACAAGAAACTAAGTGAACTACGTGGACAAGTGGTGCTTATAAATTTCTGGGCATCATGGTGTGGTCCTTGTGCTCAGGAATTACCAAAATTGAGTGGCTTAGAGGAACTACATGGTAATGATGGATTCAAGTTGTTAGCGATCAATATCGATGAAGAGCCAGAAAAAGCTATCAATATGATGAAAAAGTTAGGAATTGATTTCACTGTGTTATTTGATGAAACCAAAAACGTCAGTAAACAATATGAAATAGATGCAATGCCTATGACTATTATATTGGATCGTAATGGTGACGTTAGATACATCCATCGTGGTTATAAAGAAAGTTATCTTGGCCTTTACGAACAACAAATTAAGCAACTTAAGTATGAATAATTTTAAAATCTTTATATTGCTAATCTGTGTATCTCTGACAACAGCTTGCAGCTTTCAACCTTTAAAACCATGGGTTGCGCCTTATGAGCGTGAGTATTTAGCAGATCCTATTATGGAAGTCGACAGGGATCCTGTATTTTCGCAATTCCAACAACATGTCTATGAAACAAGAGAAGGTGCTCGAGGAGCAACTTCAGCCAAAGGTAGTGGGTGTGGTTGTAACTAGATACATAGTCATATTGATAGCATTATTTGCTTTTGAGTATCTGCAAGCCGCAAGCTTGCCGGAAGACCGTGCAGACATTGGCTATCACTACTATGACGGTGGTGGGGTAGAAGTAGACGGCCCATCAGTTATTGTGAGAAAAAGCTTTGCAAATAAATATTCTGTATATGGTCAATATTATCAAGACACAATAGTAGGCGCATCACCTGATGTGTTAGCTGCAGCAAGTCGCTATACGGAAACTCGTGATGAGTATTCAATTGGTGCAAATTATTTACATGAAAATACGATTATGAATGCTTACTACACTTATAGTGATGAAGACGACTATGAAGGTAATAGTACAGGTTTTGATATTTCCCATGACATGTTTGGAGACCTAACAACAGTCGCTCTTGGATTTTCATATGGTTGGGATACGATTACACGCGTGGATGCACCTGATTTTGAAGAGAAGTCAGATCGTTACCAATATCGTGCTTCAATTTCTCAAGTCGTTACACCAACAATCACTACAAGTTTTGCATATGAAGCTGTGATTTCTCAGGGTTTTTTAAATAACCCTTATCGATTCATAATAATCAACGGTGTTCCTCAGGGTTTAGGTTCAGAAATTTATCCTGGTACTCGAACATCGCAGGCATTTGGTATCAGATCAACTAAGTATTGGAAATTCCGTGGTGCTACGTCGCTCGGCTATCGGTATTTTACCGACACATGGGATATTAAAGCGCACACGATAGACTTTGTTTATTCACAATATATTGGTAGCCGTTGGCTAACTGACTTATATCTTCGTTACTACACTCAAGATGGAGCGAGTTTCTATAGTAATGACTTTTCTGCACCACAAAATTTTATGGCGAGAGATAAGGAATTGAGTACATATGATAGTTATTCCATTGGAGCAAAAGTGAGTTATCAATTGTTTGATCAATTTTCTGCATTCAGTAATGGGACCATTAGTTTCGCGGCTGAATATATTGATTATAGTTACGATGATTATAGTGGTATCACTAACTTTGCAGACATCAATGATGATCCATACTCATTTGATGCTGTTGCTGCACAAGTATTTTTCACTGTTAGATATTAATAAATAATTAGAAGCACGAGGTTTGATATGGGTAAAAAATTAATACTTTTAATATCAATATTAATGACAAGTGTTGTTATTGCGGCAACTCAGCAAGATGAAGGTCTTGATGATGAAGTTAAATCTTTAGATGGTCGTGTGCAAGACTTAAAAAAGGAAGTCTTAGAAATTAATCGGGATTTATACATTCTTGAAGAAGAATTACTTTTTCCTGCAAACACGCAAATGGCTGTGTTTATTTCTGTAGATGTGGGTGATTTTTTTGACTTAGATTCTGTGCAATTAAAAATCGATGATAAAGAGGTTGCGAATTATTTATATACAAAACGCGAGGTAGAAGCATTGCATCGTGGCGGTGTTCAGCAATTATATCTCGGAAATGTTGCCAGTGGTGAGCATGAGCTTATTGCCGTCTTTGTAGGAAAAGGACCAAGTGGAAGAGATTATCGACGTGGCGCTCATGTGACTATAGATAAAGGGCTAGGTGCCAAATATCTAGAGCTAAAGATCTCTGATAAGGAAATCAAACATCAACCTGAATTTGTTATTAAAGAATGGCAATAATTTTCAGTTGTTGATCTTATAAATATCATGATAAGAACTCTGCAGATAAATAAATTCGCATTGCTGATAATCTATTTATTAGCAATACCGACATATTCTGCAGGATTGAAAGGTCCTAATACAATTAAGGATCTTCATTATGGAGAGGTCTTATTCAATTACTATCAAAATGATTATTTTACTGCTATTACACATTTGATGGCATTTCAGCAATTAAATCGCGTGTCTAATCATAGGCCAGATGATGAATTATTGCTTGGCGGGATCCAAGTTTCTTATGGTATGCATAATGAAGCAGGTAAGTTATTTGCCAAAATTCTTGAAGAAAATGAAGATGACGCAATTAAAAATCGTGCTTATTATTATTTAGCAAAAATCTCCTATCAGAGAGGTTATTTAAATATAGCTACTAATTATATCAACAATGTAAAAGGTGCTGTGCATGAAGATATATTTAATGATGTAAAAATGCTAAAGAGTCAGATCTATCTAGACTCTGGCGATCCTGAAAAAGCGATTGCTTCACTTGATAATTGGAGACCACCAAAAGATTATCGCTCTTATGCAATGCATAATTTGGGCATTGCACATATCCGTAATGGAAATATAGAAGAGGGTATCTCTCAGCTTAAAAGTTCGAGTAAGCAGAAAGTTCGAGACGATAGTCTTTTGAATTTGCGTGATAAATCAAACCTAGTCGCAGGTTTATCCTTATTAAACAATAATCCAGATAAAGCTCAGAGTTATTTGGAAAATGTTAGTTTAGATGGTATCTATTCTGATATCTCATTACTAACAATGGGGTGGGCATATAGCGAACAAGGTGAGCACGAAAAAGCATTAACTCCTTGGCTTGAGCTTAGAAATCGTCGGTTAACGACTACTCCTGTACAAGAGGGTTTGTTAGCCATAGCCTATGGGTATGGTCAACTTGGTTTAAATGGTCGTGCGGCAAAATCTTATGAGGATGCACTTGCTTTATATCAAGTTGAAGATACAAATCTGAGTGAGTCTATCAATTCCATAAAACAGGGGAAATTGGTAGGAGCTTTGATTGAAAAGGCTGATGATCCTAAGTCATTAGGTTGGTTTTGGTCGTTAAAAAGTATTCCTGAGATACCAGAGGCAAGATATTTGTCTGAGTTAATGGCTAATCATCAATTCCATGAGGCTGTTAAGAATTTCCGTGACATTATTTTTTTGCAGGAAAATTTACGAGCCTGGTTAGAAAATATAGAAGTATATAACTCGATGTTAAAAGCACGTGAGCAACGTTATCAAAAACATACGCCTGCCGCGGATAAGGCAATAAAACAATCACAACTAAATCGCTTTAAGAAACGCTATCAGCAATATGTAGAAGAATTCAAACTAGCAAAAGATAATCATCTATTAACTCTAGCTAATGATAATGAAATCTCACAAATTAGGCGTATTAATGACCTTAAGAAGAAAATTAATTGGTTACAGGAAGAAGGCTATGATCAAAAAGAGCTAGCCGAAATTAGCTCGAGAATTGGTATAGCAGAAGGCGTCATCACTTGGAAGATTCATACTGAGTATGCGCAACGTCTATGGGATCTAGATTCAAATATAAGTGAATTGGCTTCAGTGATTGAAGGGTTATCAAAATCCGAGGACTCAATAAAAAATGTTAGGCAGGTAGCCCATGTGGGTTTTGATGGATTTCAATATCGTATTAATGAAATAAAACAAAGAATCGAAAATGTACTACCTCGTTTAAATATTGCATATAAGAAGCAGTCTAAATTACTTGAAAAATTAGCGGTTCGTGAACTTATTGAGCGTAAACATACGATGAAGACCTATCGAGCTCAAGCCAAATTAGCATTATCTCAGGCATATGATCGTGCAACAGTCAAACAAAAAGATAATGTGGTAGAGGTGCAAGAGTGAGTAGTTTTAAGTGGACAGTGAGCATTGCCTCTTGCTGGATTTTATTTGCATGTGGCTGGGGTGGTGGCTCTTATAACACTATTGATGATCTAAAAGAACATGATGTTGATTTAACAACTGATATTCCTGTTGAAAATAGTCGCAAGAAAGCTATTCATAGTTATCGTGAGCTATTGGTAGATCAAGAAGAATCACCAGAAGTACTGAGACGACTTGGTGACCTCCGTTTAGAAGAAAATGAAGATCTAAGAACCATAGATCATTCTGAAGAGTTGGACGTCAATCGATATACAACCTTGATTGTTGATTATCAAGAGACAATCGATCTGTATGAACATCTTTTGGATGTGCAATCAGATTATGAGTTGAATGACGTTGTGCTTTATCAACTTTCAAGAGCATACGAGAGTGCAGATGATAGAGAGAATATGTTGCGTAGTCTTGATCGCTTAGTAGCTGCATTTCCTGAATCTGATTATTACAACGAAGCTCAGTTTCGTCGAGGTGAAATTTTATTTATTGATAAGAAATATAAACAAGCTGAACGTGCTTATACGGAAGTGATTAAGTTTGGAGAAGAGGGGCGCTTCTACCAAAATGCACTTTATAAGCAAGGATGGAGCCATTTTAAATTAATGGACTATGATATTGGTCTGCATTCATTTATTGGTTTGATTGATACGATGATCAAGGATGATGTCGATCAAGATTATGAAAAATTAACTCGTCCTCAAAAAGAGTTACTAGATGATTCTTTGCGTGCCTTGGCCTTAAGTTATGGATACTTAGGTGGAGCAACAGAAATATCAGGCTACTTTACACAGAATGGTCGTCGTACGTATGAAGTGATGATATATGATCGTTTAGGACAACAATTTTTTGATAAACGCCGTTATAGTGATGCCGCAAATACTTACCGAGAATTTGTAAAGCATAATCAGTTCAGCTCTAAGGCGCCAGACTTTCAAATTAAGGCGATTGAGACTTTCATAAAAGGTAGATTTCCATCTGAAGCGCTTGATGCTAAAAAACAATTTGTTAAAAGCTATGAGCTAAACTCAGAATACTGGGCGCATAATGAAATTGAAGAATTACCGCATATTGTTGATTATCTCAAAACAAGTATCGTCGATCTTTCAAAGTTTTACCATTCGATTGCTCAAAAATCTAAAAAGAAACCCGATTATATCGAAGCCACTTATTGGTATCGTGTTTATATAGATTCATTCCCAGAAGATCCACAGTCACCAAAGATGAATTTTTTATTGGCTGATATTTGGTTCGAGATCAAAGAATATGATAATGCGATCGTTGAATTTGAGAAAACTGCTTATAACTATCCTGTGCATGAGCAATCTTCAGAGGCAGGGTATGCAGCACTTGTTGCTTATAATGATTGGTTAAGTTCCATTGAAGATAAACAAGAAAAAATACAGGTAAAATCAAAGCAGATTGATAGTACATTTAAATTTGCCGATAACTATCCACAGCACCCTCAAGCGCCTGTTGCTTTAACTAAAGCATCAGAAGATCTGTTTTCTCAGAAAAATTATACGCGTGCTATCGAAGCATCGACTCTTTTGGTTGAGAAATTCCCTAATACTGATTTGAAATTACGCAAGAGTGCATGGACCGTAAAAG
>JBCDBX010000053.1:0-12535 GCA_039182865.1 Pseudomonadota bacterium | reverse complement strand
TTTGATTATTTCGACGGCGATTATTATTGCCGCCACGTCGGCTGTTATTGCCGCGTCGATTATTGTGGCGATTCTGTTGTTGTTTTTTCTTTTCTTCCTCTTCTTTGCTGTCACCAATAAGCCAATTTAATATACGCTTAAAAATGCCAAGTTTAGCTTCAGCTTTTTGCTGTGGTCTTTCCGTCGGCATAGGAGCAGGTGCATCCATGCTAATACTTGAAACTGCAGGTTTATCAATTGCTCGTCGCGTTGTCGTGGTTAGATCTATATCAGTAGTATCAGGTGTATTATTTAATTCAAAACTAGATATGCCATCTGTTTCTTTATCATCATCACGTACTCGTTGAACTTCAAAATGTGGAGACTCTAAAGAGGTTTGAGGAACAATAATTAAATCAACCTTATGACGTTCTTCAATTTCCTGTAATGATATGCGCTTTTCATTTAACAAGAAGGTGCCTACATCTACTGGAACACGTGCAATAACTTTTCCAGTCTTATCCTTCATGGCTTCTTCTTCTAGCAGGCGTAATATAGCTAACGATAAAGATTCGTTTGTGCGAATAGTCCCGTGACCTGAACAACGTGGACAGACGATTTGGCTGGATTCACCAAGTGAAGGACGCAAGCGCTGTCGTGACATCTCTAGTAGGCCAAAGCGAGATATTCTACCAATTTGAATACGAGCACGATCGACTTTGACCGCTTCTCGCAGGCGATTCTCAACTTCACGCTGATTTTTATTGGCCAGCATATCGATAAAATCGATAACAATTAAGCCACCTAAATCGCGTAGTCGCAATTGACGGGCAACCTCATCGGCTGCTTCTATATTAGTATTCAGAGCAGTTTGCTCAATATCACTGCCTTTTGTTGCACGTGCTGAGTTAATATCAATCGATAATAACGCTTCTGTATGATCAATGACGATTGAACCACCAGATGGTAAAGAAACTTCACGCTGAAAGGCGGATTCAATTTGTGCTTCGATTTGATAACGATTAAAAAGAGGGACATGATCTTCATATAACTTTAACTTACGAAGCTCATTAGGCATAACCTGTTGTAAAAAGTTATAGGCATCATTGTAGACTGACTTATCATCAATAATAATTTCATTAATATCATTGCGATAATGGTCGCGTAACGCACGTATCATTGCGTTACTTTCTTGATAGATTAAGAATGGCTCACTTTGCTTTTGAGCTGCAGTTTGTATGGCTGTCCACACTTTCTGCAAATATTCCAGATCCCAAGTGAGTTCTTCACTGGTGCGTCCGACACCTGCAGTTCTGACAATTGCCCCCATGCCATTTGGTATGGTGACTTGGCTTAGCGCTTCCCGTGCTTCTTTTCGGTCATCGCCTTCAATACGGCGTGATACACCACCTGCACGTGGGTTATTTGGCATTAGTACAAGGTAGCGCCCTGCTAGGCTAATAAATGTTGTCAGTGCAGCACCCTTATTGCCACGTTCTTCACGTTCAACTTGGATGACGAGTTCTTGTCCTTCAGAGATAAGATCCTTAATAGGAGGTCTTTCACCGGGCTGGGAGTCGTAATGCTTGAAGTAGGTTTTAGAGATTTCCTTGAACGGAAGGAAACCATGTCTTTCGACACCATAATTGACAAAAGCTGCTTCTAGACTCGGTTCAATCCGAGTAATAACGGCTTTGTATATATTGGCTTTCTTTTGTTCTTGTGAGGGAACTTCGATATCGAGGTCGTAAAGCTTTTGGCCATCGACCATCGCAACTCGCAATTCTTCTTGTTGCGTCGCATTGACTAGTATTCTTTTCATATTGGTCTCGGTATTTTTGATCCGCTTCCAATGTGGTGTTATTTACTTTGATGTTGCGCATTAAATTATCACCAACCATAGTTAATCGTTGAAAACAGTTTATGGATACTTGCGCGTATTCTTTAATAGAACAAATTAGTTGATAACAAATTGGAAGTAGAATGAACATTCTTCTGTACTATGACTATGTAATAGTAGGTGTTAAATTCTGTGTCTAAGTGTTCAATACACTTATATTAATTAAGCTTAATAATATGCAACATTGGACTCGGCATGTGCTGTCTTTTCTATATGCTTAATAATCTACACTATATCAATCATTATGAAGTGCGGCAATGACTTAAGGTTTTATGCTAAGTGACTGTTAAACAAACAAAACATGTTGAGGTGGATGAACGACGAGCAGGTCAGCGAATAGACAATTTTTTGCTGTCCCATTTCCATAAAGTGCCCAAGAGTCGAATATATCGCGCCCTTCGAAGTGGTGAGGTGAGAGTCAACAAGAAGCGGGTTAAACCTATTTATCGAATTCAATTAGGGGATATTGTCAGAATTCCACCCATTCAACATGGTGAGTCTACTTCTAAGTCAGTCACCCTTACTGATGATCAAAAAGAGAACTTGGAACAACAGATAATTTTTGAAAATGAACATCTACTTGTGATTAATAAGCCTGCAGGGATTGCTGCTCACAGTGGAAGTGGTGATCGATGGGGTGTAATTGAGGGTTTTCGCGCTAGTCGTGAGCATCAACCATTTTTAGAGCTCGCTCATCGCATTGATAAAGAGACCAGTGGCTGCCTGGTCATGGCAAAATCTCGACGAGCTTTGCTGGATATACAACAATCTCTACATGCTGAGAATTCTATTAAACAATATGAGCTCCTTGTTAAGGGTCATTGGAATACACATAAAATGATTGTCGAACATTCACTCGAAAAGCGTTCGAGTAGTGAAGCAGGCGCCAAGATGAAGGCGAGTGAATTAGGCATTGCATCGCGAACGATTTTTACAATGAAAGAGCTATTTAATGGGCATACATTAATGACCGCTATCATTGAAACAGGGCGTACTCATCAGATTCGTGTGCATGCTCAGCTAGAAAATCATCCTATTGCAGGAGATAAGCGTTATGGTGATTTTGAATATAATCGAAACATGCAAAAGATAGGATTAAAGCGAATGTTTCTACACGCATCATATTTAAAATTACATTTATCAGATTTAAGTCAGACATATGAATTTAATGCAGTCTTGCCCAATGAGCTAAAACAGGTATGCCGATATTTGCGTCGGCAGGCTTAAAGTAAGGCTATCAAGCTGTCTCATGTTAAAATTTTCATTGTATATAAATTAAGGAAGTAAAAATGGATTCATCAAAACCAAATTGGGAACAACAAGCTATTGTCGATATCGCAAATCAAGGCTTAAAAGAGCAAAGACGTTCAAGACGATGGGGAATATTTTTTAAAATTTTAGGTTTTGCTTATCTATTTTTAATTTTAAGTCTATTTATAAGCACTGATACAAACACCATTACATCTGAACGACATACAGCTTTAGTCGACATGTCAGGTCTCATCGCGCAAGGAGAAAATGCTAGCGCTGATTTCGTCACTCATGGTTTAAGGTCTGCCTTTGAAAGTGAAAACTCAGCCGCCGTTATACTACGTATAAATAGTCCAGGGGGCTCTCCCGTACAAGCCGCTTATATCAATACCGAAATGAAGCGCTTACGCGAAAAATATCCAACTAAACCTCTATATGTGGTGATCTCGGATATCTGTGCTTCAGGTGGTATTTATGCTGCGGTGGCAGGCGACAAAATATTTGCAAATGAATCAAGCATCGTAGGTTCAATTGGTGTGCGTATGGATGGATTTGGGTTTGTTGATACACTCAAGAAATTAGGCATCGAAAGAAGATTAATGACGGCCGGCGATCATAAGGCTATTTTAGATCCATTCTCGCCGGAAGATTCCTTTGAAAAAGAACATGTGCAAAATCTTCTCGACGAAGTTCATGAGCAATTTATTGAAATTGTTAAAGAAGGTCGTGGCGATAAGTTAGTAGATGATCCCGCTATATTTTCAGGTTTGTTCTGGACTGGCACTGAAGCCATGAAGTTAGGTTTAGTTGATGGTTTTGGAAGTGCTGGGTATGTGGCACGCGAAGTCGTAGGAGTTGAAGATATCGTTGATTATACATATCAAGAAGACTTCTTTACTCGTTTTGCAAAACGCATGGGTAGTGCCATGGCGACACAATTAAGAGTTTGGATGCAGGGTAGTCAGCTAAATTAAGGGAGGTTCAATCCAAAGTCGCGTAAAGACTGTGCGACTTTAATTAATGGAAGCCCAATTAATGAAGTAGGATCATCACCCTGCATCGATTTGCAAAGTGTAACTCCTAATCGTTCTGATTTAAAACTACCAGCACAGTTATAAGGCTCTTCTGCATCTAGATAACGTTCAATTTCCTCTTGGGTCAAATCTCTAAATTCAACACTAAATGCATCTGTCCATTCTTGTATCCATTTTGATTGAGGATGATAGATGCAAACAGCTGTGAGGAAATTAATCGTGTTGCCTGAGGCATTGAGTAACTGGTCAATCGCATTATCACGATCCTTGGGTTTGCCTAAAATGATCCCTGCATTCACACAGCATTGATCTGAGCCAATGATCAATTTTTCGGGGTGATCTTGCCCAATTTTCTGTGCTTTAACTTTAGCAAGTCGGCTCACATACAACTCAGGCGGCTCATTCTCTATCTGTGATTCATCTACGTCGGGTGAAATACACTCAAAGGGAATAGCGAATCGGGAAAGTAATTCTTTGCGGTATGGAGAGCTTGAGGCAAGGATTAGCTGGCTCATTTGGTTTTTTCCAGTTTTTTTATGAGATAACGTCAAGAAGTCGTTGAAATTCAGTAAAAATTTTTGACGAAACAGGGCCTAATCTATACACTTGGCCGCCGTATGACCAATGATCTGCCCTTGCGTTTTGATCCTGCATTGTTTGCCAAGCAGGGCCGCCAAATCGAAGGAGATCTGGCGATCCGGGATATGCCCAGGATCGTGGATCTGACGCATAATTTGGAGACAATTTTGCACGTTACGATGGTCTTTTCGAAATCGTCACTTCAGTTTCCATTAGTTAAAGGTACTATCCAGGGACAAGTTGTGCAAATTTGTCAGCGCTGTCTTGGAGATGTTGCCATCGATATAGATCAGGAGTTTGAGCTTCTGTTGGTAGGTCCAGACTCAACAGAATTAGCCTCTCAAGAAGGGCATGAGCTTTTTGAGTATCAAGATCAGTATATTTCAACTATTGAGTTGATTGAAGATGAGACGATTCTAGCGTTACCAATTGTAGCAAAACATAAAACGTTAGAGGAATGTGACGCCGTCGCAAGAAAATGGATAGAAGAGAAAGAATATAAGCCAGCGGATATTAAAGGTGAAAATCCGTTCGCATCTTTAAAGAATTTAAAAACTTGATAAGCCTAGAGGAGAAACAAAGTGGCCGTTCAACAAAATCGTAAAACGCCTTCTAAGAGAGGTATGCGTCGAGCACACGATAGTCTAAAAGCATCGACTTTATCTGTAGAGCCGACGACAGGTGAAACACACCGACGTCATCACATCAGTGCGGATGGTTATTATCGTGGCCGCCAAGTGATTAAACAAGATGAAATAGATGACGATGATGAAGAGTAGTTGGTAATAATTACTCATTAAAACATTATCATTCTGTTACACCAACACTTGCCAAAAGTGTTGCTCAATAACTTTCAAATCTAAATGACGACAACCATCTCACTAGATTGCATGGGTGGAGACTTCGGTCCACAAGTCGTTGTTCCTGCGGCGATCAATGCGTTAAACAAACACGACGATATTGCCCTTATTCTAGTGGGCGACCGAGATCTAATTAATGAAGAATTAAAAGATGTCTCAAATACTCATTTAGAACGTATTGATATACAACATACTTCCCAAATTGTAGAAATGAATGAGCCTCCAGCTCAGGCATTACGTTCTAAAAAAGATTCATCTATGCGAGTCTCTATAAACTTAGTTTCCGATGGTCGAGCACAAGCTTGTGTGAGTGCTGGAAATACAGGTGCATTAATGGCGACAGCACGTTATGTATTGCATACCTTAGCAGGGATTGATCGTCCCGCCATTTGTACGACTTTGCCTGCACTTAATGGTCATACACATATGCTTGATCTAGGTGCAAATGTAGATTGTAAAGCAGAAAACTTATTCCAATTTGCGGTAATGGGTTCGGTGTTAGCAAGTGCCCTTGACGATCATGATGCACCAAAAGTAGGTTTACTCAATGTAGGATCAGAAGCTATTAAAGGAAATGACCAAGTTAAAGAAGCTAATAAATTATTAGAGCATAGCAATCTAAATTATATTGGCTATGTTGAAGGTGATGATATTTACTGTGGTGATGTTGATGTAATTGTATGTGATGGTTTTGTAGGGAATGTTTCACTTAAAACTAGTGAAGGTGTTGCACATTTCATTTCTCACTTGGTTAAAAAAGCATTTACTAAAAATATATTAACAAAACTCGTAGCACTATTAGCTATGAGAATCTTAAAAGAATTAAAAGATTCAATTGATCCGCGACGCTATAATGGTGCATCCTTATTAGGATTAAGAGGTAATGTGATTAAAAGTCATGGTGGCGCAGATGCTTTTTCTTTTGAGCATGCAATTTCAATTGCACGTATTGCTGCTAAGAAAAATGTCCCAGAATTGATCGATAAGCATTTAGAGGATTTTTTGATTTAGTTATGACGTATTCTAAAATTATCGGAACAGGAAGTTATTTGCCCGAAAAAATCCTGACCAATAAGGATCTAGAGGCAATGGTAGATACTTCTGATGAGTGGATACAAGAGCGCACGGGAATACGCGAACGTCATATTGCAGCAGAAGGTGAGACGACTTCTGATTTGGGTGTAATAGCAGCACGACGTGCTATGGATATGGCAGAAAAAAAACCTGAAGATATTGATCTTATTATTGTTGCAACTACAACTCCTGATAAAGTTTTTCCAAGTACAGCATGTTTAATTCAAAAGCGTTTAGATATTCATGGATGTGCAGCCTTTGACGTTCAGGCAGTATGCACTGGTTTTGTTTACGCTTTATCGATTGCTGATAATTTTATAAAAGCAGGTTCTGCTAAAACAGCCTTAGTCATAGGTGCAGAAACTTTATCACGTATTGTCGATTGGACGGACCGCAGTACTTGTGTGTTATTTGCGGACGGTGGAGGTGCTGTTGTGCTGGAAGCAAGTAATGAGCCAGGAGTGCTATCAACTCACTTACATGCTGACGGCAGTTATGAGCATTTACTTCATGTGCCACGTGGAATCTCGGAGGGGTATGACCTTCTTAAAAAAGGTGAAGCCTATATTTATATGAAAGGCAACGAAGTATTTAAAATGGCGGTTAACACTTTAGGCAGAATTGCGGATGAAACATTGGCTGCTAATAATATAGATAAATCCGAGATTGATTGGTTAGTACCTCACCAAGCAAATACACGAATTATTTCTGCGACTGCACGCAAACTGAAATTATCAATCGACCGTGTCGTTGTCACAGTTGATAAACATGGAAATACCTCAGCTGCCTCAGTGCCATTAGCACTCGATACTGCTGTACGCGATGGGCGTATTAAGAAGGGGGAGACTATTATTCTTGAAGCATTTGGTGGTGGATTCACCTGGGGCTCGGCATTAATTAAGTTTTAGATCATCCCCTTAGTTTTTATAAAATCGATTACTTTATCTAATCCTTCTTCAGCTTTAAGGTTGGTAAATAAGAAAGGTTTATCTCCACGCATTTTCCTGGCGTCTCGATCCATCACTTCCAATGAAGCGCCGACTAAAGGCGCTAAGTCTGTTTTATTGATAATTAATAGGTCTGACTTGGTAATACCAGGCCCACCTTTGCGCGGTATCTTTTCACCTGCGGCAACATCGATCACATAGATTGTTAAATCTGAAAGTTCTGGGCTGAAAGTAGCACTTAAGTTATCACCACCACTTTCGATAAAGACAAAGTCCAAATTGCCAAAGCGTTCACAGAGATTGTCGACGGCTGCTAAGTTCATCGAAGCATCTTCTCTAATAGCTGTATGTGGGCAACCACCGGTTTCTACTCCCATAATTCGATTTTCATCGAGTGCTTCATGACGTATCAAGAAATCAGCATCTTCTCGTGTATAAATATCATTGGTCACGGCGGCGATTTGATAATCATCACGCATGTGTAAACATAGAAGCTTTAGTAAAGCTGTTTTACCTGAACCGACAGGACCACCGACTCCAATTCTGAGAACTTGTTTTTCCATATTTTAATTTATCCTAAGATCTGAATAATCTAGTATATTGATCTTCATGCTGCATGCTTGCAATGATCGCACCGGGACATGAAGATCCGATATTGTCGTTTTCTAGAGTCAGACCATTTTTAATTACAATGTTGATGTCTGGAATTAGTTTAGATAAAACTAATTGTCCACTTGTCTGTCCTAGAGGGATGAGTTTTACACCAATACTGACTTGATTTTCACACCAAGCCCAAATAAAGCCTTGCAATGCATCTTGCTTAGTTATATTCCATCCAACGCAAGCGAGACTGAATGCTGTGATTAAGGAGCAATGATTTTTATCAACTTTAAAGTTATTAATCTCTAATTTTTCCAATAACTTAGTTAATGCTCTACCCATTTGGGTGTCTTCAAGTAACAATTCATTTGTTTCTCGTGAAGCTAGAATATAATTATTCCAATACTCTATATCTTTATTGTTATGATCTTTATGTGCGTCATATAAACGTGAGAAAATAGGTATATCTAAATATTGCATACTGTGACTAAGCAAGCCATTAATCCAAGTATATAAGCTAATTTCACTATTAACATATTCGAGTTCACAGGCGGATTCTAAGCCCTGTGAATATGCATAAGCGCCTATCGGCAGAGTAGGGCTGCATACTCGCAATAACTGTAATAATGCGGTGCTGCTAGTGTTGGTGACTGTGCCCATGCGAATATGCGCCTGACTCAGGTTCAAATGGAGCCAATTCGTGAGTAATCGTTAAGCCAAGATGTTCAATCATTTGATCGAGCACATGATCTTTACAGTAACGAATGTAAGAAGAATTGATTTCTACCGGGACGTGTCGATTTCCTAAATGGTAGGTGGCCCTTGTGAGCAATAAGGAATTTGAAGAATACACAGTACTGACTTCTTCCTTTGCAGATATGACTTTAATATTTTCTCCTGAATCAGCTTTTAGAATGTCACCACCACGCAATGTATCGCCACGTTTTAAAAACAAGCCAGCCTCATCACCGTTGTCTAGTGTGGTATGTAATCGTGCTTTTTGACGTAACTCGAAAGGTAAAGTTAAGGTCAAAGTGAAGTCATGAGCATGATCTGCTTTTTCAGTTATTCTTTTCATCTTGCCGCTTAGAATAAGAAATAACGTTGTGCAAGTGGAACAACTTCAGCAGGCTCACAAGTTAATAATTTACCATCCGCCCGCACTTCATATGTTTGTGGGTCTACTTCAATATTAGGTTGATAGGTATTATGAATTAGATCTTTTTTACGAATAGCTCTCGTATTATTGACTGCGATACATTGTTTGCTCAAAGATAAGGTATTAACGATATTGTTTTCTAATGCTGCTTTAGACACAAACGTGAAACTACTTGAGTAATTGGCTTTGTCATAAGCGCCAAACATGTAACGATAATGCACTGGCTGGGGCGTAGGGATAGAAGCATTTGGGTCACCCATAGGGGCTGCAGCAATGAATCCACCTTTTAATATTAAGGACGGTTTCGCTCCAAAAAATGCAGGTTTCCATAGCACTAAATCTGCAATCTTGCCAATCTCAACAGAACCTACATGCTCTGCAATTCCATGGGTAATCGCAGGATTAATTGTGTATTTAGCCACATAACGCTTCGCTCTAAAATTATCATTCGCTGTACTATCTTCTTCCAAGTGACCACGTTGCTTTTTCATTTTGTCAGCTGTTTGCCAAGTGCGACAGATGACTTCACCGACGCGTCCCATGGCTTGTGAGTCAGAAGCAATCATACTGAATGCGCCTAAATCATGAAAAATATCTTCTGCAGCAATGGTTTCTCTGCGTATGCGAGATTCTGCAAATGCGACATCTTCAGGAATCTTAGTATCAAGATGGTGGCATACCATCAACATATCCAAATGTTCGTCAATCGTATTGATCGTATAAGGACGAGTAGGGTTAGTACTGGAGGGTAAAACATTGGCTTCACCACACGCTTTAATAATGTCAGGCGCATGGCCACCACCCGCACCCTCAGTATGATAAGTATGAATTGCACGTCCTTTAAATGCAGCGATGGTATCTTCGACAAAACCAGATTCATTTAAGGTATCCGTATGAATCGCTACTTGGATATCGTATTTTTCTGCAACACTTAAACAATTATCAATAGCAGCAGGTGTGGTACCCCAATCTTCATGTAGCTTTAACCCCATTGCACCTGCTGCAACTTGTTCTTCGAGTGCTTCAGGTAAACTTGCATTGCCTTTTCCAAGAAATCCCAAGTTCATTGGAAATGCATCTGCAGCTTCTAACATTTTATGAATATTCCATGGACCTGGCGTACACGTGGTTGCATTGGTGCCTGTAGCAGGGCCCGTGCCGCCTCCTAACATTGTTGTCACACCCGACATCAATGCTTCTTCAATTTGTTGTGGGCAAATGAAATGAATATGCGCATCAATTCCACCAGCCGTGATGATTTGACCTTCACCTGCAATGGCTTCTGTACCTGGACCTATCGCGATATCAACATTAGGTTGTATGTCTGGATTGCCTGCTTTACCAATGCCAGCAATTCGACCATCTTTAATGCCGATATCCGCTTTTACAATTCCCCAGTGATCTAGAATGAGTGCATTTGTAATCACGGTATCGACTACTTGATTCGAGGATAATTGGCTCTGACCCATGCCGTCACGAATGACTTTGCCACCACCGAATTTTACTTCTTCACCATATGTTGCATAATCTTTCTCAACTTCAATAATAATGTCTGTATCACCCAAACGAACTTTGTCACCAACCGTGGGACCAAACATTTCAGCATAAGCTTGACGACTAATTTTACTCATAGTTATTTCTCCAGTGGCCCCATGACTTTGCCTGTGAATCCATAGATCATTTGTGCACCGCTGACTTTGACTAACTGAACAGTTCGCTCTTGACCAGGTTCAAATCTAACTGCTGTACCCGCAGGTATATCGAGACGCATTCCTAAACTTTGTTCGCGATCAAATTTAAGTGCACTATTAGTTTCATAGAAATGATAGTGTGAACCAACCTGTATGGGTCGATCGCCGATATTGGCGACAGTCAATGTTAATGTTTCTCGATCTTTATTAATGTCGAGTTCACCTGATTGGGTAATTAATTCACCGGGTATCATGATTACTCCTAAGCTAAATTATAGGGTTATGCACTGTGACAAGCTTGGTGCCATCAGGGAAGGTTGCTTCAACTTGAACTTCGTGAACCATCTCCGCAATACCCTCCATGACATCTTCAGTTGTTAATAAAGTTCTACCTTCTTGCATTAATTCAGCAACAGTTTTGCCTTCTCTTGCACCTTCCAGGATGGCACAAGAAATATAAGCAATCGTTTCTGGGTAATTAAGTTTTATACCTTTGGCTTTACGACGCTCAGCTAATAAGCCTGCAGTAAATAAAAGTAGTTTATCTTTTTCACGTGGAGAGAGTTCCATGTAATATCCTCAATTAAGTTTGCCAAATCCTAGGAGGGCAAGGCGAAAGATTTAATAAAATAGGACGAAGTTTATGCCATAAATATATAAAGAAATCTTTAATGGGTTCAGCATACATTGCCATGGCTCGGATGACGAATAACTTATTGAAGTGTGTGCACGAGCTATTAATATTTTGAAAATCGGATTGGGCATCCAAAACAATCTGTCTATCTATTTTATGTTCTGAGTCCGTGAGTACAAATGTCCCCACTGCTGTTTTTTTGTGCATACCCCAAGTAGCACTCATTAGATTATCTCCTCCCATAAAGCGATTACTTTCTAATAATAATGGTTGATTATTTTGCCATACTTCTAGTTTTTGTAAGCAACTACCACTGTTAAATAATTCTTCCTGTGCAGGTAAACCTAAGCACTGTATTTCCCACGCAAATAATTGACTAGTTTCAGTTAAGCAAAACTTAGTTTTGGAATGAGTGATGGCATCATTAAAATAAACAGTTTCCTGGGGCAGCCATTCTAGTATTGAATTGTCAGCCAGATGGAAAGTTTGGTCCTGCTTTGCTTTGCGACCGTCACTTCGATAAAACTTATTTGCCGCAGGTGTGGTGATCAATGCGTGTGATTCGCTTTCTAAGGTCGAGTTAATTTCAAGTATATCTCCGCCCACAATTCCACCTGGTGGATGAATCAGATAAATATGACAACATTTTTTATTTTCAGGATAAAAAGGCTTTTGAACCATTAAAGGGCCATAATGCTTATTTTTGGCCAACACAGTTGCATTGTTCTTTGCGCTGAATTTCAGTTCTAAACTAGCTTCCCAGCCTGACACTATTGTTTCAGCAGGCGATAATGACATTTATTTTCTTTTCTTAATAACAATGATTA
>JBCDBX010000052.1:0-12771 GCA_039182865.1 Pseudomonadota bacterium | reverse complement strand
TGAAATTCGTGTGCTGGCGTATATCCCTGCTAATGCGACACCAGCAGTTCCTTGTATGTCATCATTGAAGCAGAGTATTTCATTGCGATATTTATTTAACAGTCCATAGGCACGCGGCGTGAGAAAATCCTCAAATTGAACCATCACTCTTGGAAACAGCTCTTGAGTAGCTTGAATAAATTCATCGACAAACTCAAAATATTCGTCGCCAGTGGCACGCTCACGATGTATGCCTAGATAAAGCTCGTCGTCTAATAATTCTTTATTATTAGTGCCCACATCTAACATCACAGGCAAACATGTTGACGGCGGCACACCTGCACACGCAACATACAATGCTAACTTTCCAATAGGTATCCCCATGCCATTAGCACCCAAATCACCAAGACCTAAAATTCTTTCACCATCTGTTACCACAATGGCGTGTATATCTTTATAAGGCCAATTTTGCATAACTTCTTTAATCCGACCTTTCTCATTGAGAGAAATATACATCCCACGCGGCCTTCGAAATAAGTGCCCAAACTCCTGACATGCTTGACCTACCGTTGGCGTATAGATCAAAGGCATCACTTCTTCTATATACTTAGTAACGATTTGATAGAATAAACGTTCATTACGACTCTGCAAGTCCATCAAGAAAATATATCTTTCAATATCATAGTACTTACGCCGCATGTTTAATAAGACGCGTTCAAACTGAACTTCGGGCTTACTGATACCGGGCGGTAACAACCCAATTAATTTATATTGTTCTCTCTCTTCAGCAGTAAATGCAGTGCCCTTATTTAAATGGGACTTATTCATTACATCAAACCCATACAGCTGTTCTGTTTTATCTGACAAGATCGTTTCCTTTTATGGCTCACTATGTTTAATCATTACGCAAACAAACAATTAATGAAATAAAAATAAGAGTAACAATAAATCAAAGTTAATCTTATATTAAAGACTCATTAGATTGAATATAACACTAACTAAACTCAATCAAGCGCTAAAGCTGAATTAACTAACTATAAGGGTTATACTACCTTTAATTAAAAGCAATAAGGAGTGAATATGTCGTTTTACTCTATTATCGGTTTGCTGCGAATAAGTGCAGCACTTCTCACGCTGATCGCACTTTGCATTTCTATTTCTATTTTTCTTGGAATATCTAACTTTGGTAGCAGTGATGTGGCTATCAGCACTATCACGAACTCTTCTGCAATCTATTTTCTCATATTATTTCTTTTACTTTCGTTGGCATTTATATCACTAATGCCACTTCATATTCCCAGATTAATCTTTCTGCTTGGACTATTTCCTCTATTAATTAGCTGGCGAATTGCTGCATTATCCGAATTAACAATTATCAACTTAATATGCACAGTTGCCTTCATTATATTCTTGTCGATTTTTATAACAATTCTTATTCATGGACTGCGCACACCATCCCCCACTAATCGTCCACAAACTACTTATGGTTCTGTACAACTTGCGTTTATACGGCTTTATGTGGGTTTAGATCTAGTTCCCCATTTCACTGAAAAATTGTTTGCTGGGGCTGGGCCTCGCAGTGATGATATTCAAGCTTTTCAAGCGCTAGGGGTCTCTGATCCCGCAGAATTTGTAATACTTGCTGGCATCATAGAATTCTGTGCGGCTATCGGTGTTGGACTGGGCCTTTTCACACGCTTAGCCTGTATCTCGACTGTAATTTATTTGATGGTAGCAACCGTGATGGGGCATCATTTCACACTGGGTTTTATTTGGGCCTCTACGGGTGGCGGCTGGGAATATCCCGTCCTTTGGTCTGTCTTAATTCTTAGCTTTGTTTTTGGTGGAGGCCGATGGATGTCATTGGATGAAGTTATTAGCGAGCATATAAGATTGCCCAAGTGGGTGGAGGTCATGATGGGCGATACATCATCTCATTGCCATACTCGCATGATGAAACCCAAATGAGTCGATGCTTTTAAAATCATACTTATGCTAGTTTAGAAGCTACATGGTCTGTAAAGACAACATATGACAATTTATTGATATTAAATTTCAAGATATCAAAATAGGTCAAATAATAATGCTGGAGATGTAAAAAAATGAATGAAATAGGAGCATTAATAATTAGTTGGCACTTATTCGTACAATCTTATAGTGACCATAATCCGTTGACATACGGCATCATGAGTATCTCTGGAATTCGCAACCATGATGTATGCATGGAGCTTGGCCAAGAGTGGCAAAAAAATTGGACCAACGATGAAATGACCGCAACTTTTGAATGTAAACCAGAATATAGAGAGGCGCGAGAAAGCTAACTGTTGCACTTATTTAGATTTTTAAATTATAGATCTCCAATTAAAAAATTGGCGCGCCCGGAGGGATTCGAACCCCCGACCACCTGGTTCGAAGCCAGGTACTCTATCCAGCTGAGCTACAGGCGCAATATACCTAAACCATCTAAAGCAAAGCATCATAGACGCACTATGTTGGTTTTAAAAGTACAAACTTCAAATTTAATCATTTTAAATTCAATTACTTAGAATTTTGTATTGACAAACAGACCGGTTGGTCTGTAAATTTCACGCTATGGTTACTCAGCTTGATAATCCGTCCGAAACAGCGCGCGATAGAATTCTTAATGTTGCTGCACAGGAAATCTTAGTAGCTGGCTTTCAAGCCTCATCTCTTGGCACTATTCTGCGCAAATCCAAGGTATCAAAAGGATGTTTTTATCATCACTTTGAAACAAAACAGGCGTTAGGCTTAGCGGTCCTTGAAGAATCATTCATCACAATAATCAAACAAATTTGGGAGCCAATATTTGACAGTGCTAATCCACTTGCTTCACTGATAGATTTACTCAGCGGACAAATAAAGAATGCAGACGATAACGACATTAAATTGGGATGCCCAATAAATAACTTAGCACAAGAGATGTCGCCAATTGATGATAAATTTAGACAACGAATAGAATTGATTCACCAAGTATGGAAACAACGCCTAACAAAGGCACTAGAAAAATCACAGCAGCAACAACAAATGTTAAACACGGTAGATGCAAAGAGCATTGCCACCCTAACAATTGCGACAACTCAAGGTGCAATTGGGATAGCAAAAAATGCACAGCGAAAGGAAAGTTTTATCGAATATACACAAGGATTGGTTCAGTACTTAACTTCATTACAAATTAAATAAATAGGGAGTATTAGGTGGATAAACTTGCGAAGCAGATAGACCAGTTAGCGGTAACATGGAGTGAATGGACGATACGATATCGATGGCTAACCATCATTATCAGTTTGCTCATTGTTGGTTTTATCGCTAGCCATATGCGTTTTCTAGACTTTGCAACTAATTATCGTGTTTTCTTCTCAGGCGATAATCCGGACTTAGTCGCATTTGAGGATTTTCAAAAGACCTATACTAAAAACGATAATTTTCTTTTTGTTATACAAGCCAAAGATGAAAGTGCGTTTGATGGAGAATTATCGGAAATTGCAGAGCGGATTACTGAAGAAGCTTGGCAAATTCCTTATGCTATCCGCGTTGATTCGATTCCAAATTTTCAATACACCTGGGCCGACGGAGATGACTTAACGGTTGAGGACCTCATTAAAAATGGCAACCAACTGCCCCCAGAGATACTCCAAAATAAAGTTGATATTGCACTTGCGGAACCATTACTTAAAAATTTTCTTATTTCCAGGGATAGCAGCACCACAGCCATTAATGTTGTGTTGCAATACCCTGAAAAAGAAATTGACGAAGTTCCTATAGCCGTCAAACACGCTCGTAGTATTGCTGCAGGCATAGAACAAGATTATCCAGATATATCCCTAGCTCTAACTGGCTTATCCATGATGAACAATTCGTTCGCAGAGTCGGGGCTAAAAGACATGGCAACACTTACGCCCCTGATGTATCTCGTATTGATCATTGTGACTTTTCTTTCACTAAGATCAATTAGCGCAACACTTGCAACCTTGGTTGTTATCATTCTCTCAACTTTAGTCGCAATTGGCGCTGGCGGTATAATGAAAATACTATTAACGCCAGTATCACTAACCGCTTCGACCATTGTCTTAACTCTAGCAATCGCTGATAGCATTCATATTTTAATCACGATGCGTGATTTAATGAGAAGTGGCACTGAAAAGAATAAAGCCTTAGTTGAATCTATAAGAATTAATTTCTTAGCAATCACAATCACCAGCATCACCACTATAGTTGGATTCTTAGCACTTAACTTTTCAGATTCACCGCCATTCAATCACTTAGGCAATATGACCGCAGCTGGAATTGCTGCGGCTTGGGCACTTTCTTTATTTTTACTTCCTGCAATCATTAGCCTTTTACCACTGAGAATTAAACCTTCCCCAACAAAGACTAAGAAAAGCCTGTTTCTTAAGTTGTCTGATTTTGTGATCAAGCAACCGGTAAAAGTATTAGTAGTGACTGGCTCATTTTCTCTAATATTAAGCGCGCTCGCCTTTACCAATACTCTTAACGATGTCTGGACAAAATATTTCGATAAATCCATTCAGTTTCGTGTGGACACAGACTTTGCACTTGAACGCATAGGTGCATTTTATCCAATTGAATTTTCAATTAATGCAAGTGAACCAGGCGGGATCAGCCATCCAGAATATCTCAATAAACTCGATGAATTTGCACAATGGATGCGTACACAACCAAATGTTGAGCATGTTTTTTCGTTAACCGACATAATGAAGCGGCTCAATAAAAACATGCATGGTGATGATGAAAGTTACTATCGATTACCTGAAGATACAGAACTTTCAGCACAATATCTTTTGTTATATGAATTGTCACTGCCCTATGGTCTGGATCTCAATGATCGTATAAACATTGATAAGTCAGCAACACGCATTACTGCTACGATGGGCGACATAACCACAGTAGAAACTCGAGAATTTATTTCTAACTCATCACAATGGCTAGAACAAAATGCACCCGAATACATGTGGACTAGCGGTACAGGCGCTACCCAAATGTTTTCCTATATTGCAAAAAGGAATATCGAGAGTATGTTAAAGGGTAATGTGATTGCGGTCAGCTTAATCGCATTAATATTAATTCTTACATTACGCAGTTTTAGCTTGGGGATTTTAAGCATCATCCCAAATGCCATTCCTATACTCGTAACATTTGGAATTTGGGCGCTAACCGTTGGCATGATTGGAATTGCGGCTGCTACGGTCACTGCAACCTCACTTGGCATTGTCGTAGATGACACAGTTCACTTACTCACAAAGTTCCTGCGTGGACGCAGAGAAAAAGGCTATAGTACTGCCGACTCTATTCGCTACTCGCTTAATACCGTGGGTAAAGCCGTCACTATTAACACCTTCATACTTGCTGTAGGTTTTTCCATCCTAACGATGTCCTCATTCAAAATGAATCAAGAATTAGGAGCACTCACAGCAATCGCCATTGTAGCAGCCTTAATTTTAGACTTTTTATTATTACCCGCATTACTACTTGTGCTTGATAAAAAGTCATCAAAGAAAAATTCAACTCAAGGAAATATTTATGTCCCATCTGCTTAAAAGTATACTTATGTATTCTATCAGCCTACTTCTCTTTTCAAATGCGATTGCAGAAGAACTAGAAGCTAAAGGCTATGAGATAGCAAAACGCAGCGATCATTCAGATCGTGGATTTTCCGATAGTGTTGTTAAACTCAATATGGTCTTACGTAATGCCACTGGAAAAGAGTCTTCTAGAACGTTAGAAATTCAGACATTAGAAGCGCCCAATGATGATGTAGGTGATAAAAGTTTAGTTATATTTGATAGCCCTAGAGATATCAATGGCACAGCACTGCTTTCTTACGCAAAAATAATTGATCCTGATGATCAATGGCTATATCTGCCTGCACTTAAACGCGTTAAACGTATTTCATCGACAAATAAATCCGGTCCCTTTGTTGGTTCAGAATTTGCGTTTGAAGATTTTACCTCAACCGAATTAAACAAGTATTCTTATAAATGGTTACGTGAAGAGACTTGTGAAGAATTTACCTGTGATGTTGTGGAGCGCTACCCGCTCTATGAGAATTCCGGATATACAAGACAGATTGCGTGGATTGATCAATCTGTGTATCAAACCCGTAGACTCGATTTTTATGATCGCAAAGATTCACTACTAAAAACCTTGGATTTTAAAGACTATCGTGAATATGATGATGGTATCTGGAGATCACATAAACTTTCCATGAGGAACCATCAAACTGAAAAAAGCACTGACTTAATCTATTCTGACTATGAGTTTAAAACAGGATTGAATGACAACGACTTTAATAAAGGCGTTTTAAAACGTGCACGATAAAGTTATATTTCTATGTTGCGTATTTATTGCCATCACAATACCTCAAGCATTCTCTTATGAAATAGAGATGGCAGGCTCGATATCTATTGAGTCACGCTGGTTTCCACATAAAGCACAATTCCCTGATCAGTTTAATGGTGCGCAAAATTCAATTGCATTGGAGCCTGAGTGGGATGTTCAAATTAATAATAATCACTTACTTTCTTTTATCCCTTTTGCACGACTGGATGCTCGCGATAACCGTCGTACCCATGCAGATATTAGAGAAGCCTACTGGCTTAACATACAAGATGATTGGGAATTACTAATAGGTGTCAACCGGGAGTTCTGGGGTGTTACTGAATCACGACACTTAGTCAATATCATTAATCAAATTGACCAGGTAGAGAATATTGACGAAGAAGATTTTCTTGGACAACCGATGATTAATTTAGCGATTCAAAGAGACTATGGAAGATTTTCTTTTTTTATATTACCTTACTTTAGAGAAAGAACATTTCCCGGCGAAGATGGAAGACTACGTAGTGCACTCGTAGTAAGAGAAAATAATGTTGACTATGAATCTAGTGCCGAGGAATGGCATACCGATGCCGCTTTTCGTTATTCGCATTACATAGGAGATTGGGATATAGGCTTGAGCTACTTTTATGGTACAGGACGTGAGCCTACCTTACTTCCAAATGCAACAGAGACTCGACTCATCCCTCGTTACGACATCATTAATCAAGCAGGTTTAGACTTACAATATACATATGAAGAATGGTTGTGGAAATTTGAAGGTATTATTCGAGAGGGCCAAGGTGATACATTCGCAGCCACCGTCGCTGGTTTCGAGTACACGTTCTTTCAAGCTTTTGATAGCAATGCCGATATAGGTTTTCTAGTAGAACACTTATACGATGGGCGCGATAAAACTGGTGCACCACAAACTATACTTGAAAATGATTTATTTCTTGGAATGCGTTACACCTTCAATGATGTTCAAGACACCAGTGTGCTTGCAGGTACAATCATTGATTTAGAAGATGAATCATATAGCGTGCGTGTTGAAGGTGAACGTCGACTTGGCGATACTTTTAAACTTGAGCTTGAAGGTCAACTATTTGCTAACACACGTAGCACATCTAATACTGCCTCTGTCAAAGATGATGATTTTATTACAGTACGACTGTCTAAATTTTTCTAAAATATTTCGCAAATTTGAGTATTCAAGGAGTATGATGACCATTAGGTTGTGGTGACTTAATTACACTTGCTCCGCAACACAAGCCAATAAATTATGTAAAGGTTTGGTTTATGGAACTCGATCCCATTTTACTTGCACGAATCCAATTCGCACTTAATATTAGTTTTCATATTCTTTTCCCTTCTATCACCATCGCACTTGGCTGGATTCTTTTTTATTTTCGCATTCGTTACACTACATCTAATCAGCGCGAATGGGAGTACGCCTATTATTTTTGGGTTAAAATTTTTGCGTTAACTTTTGCTCTTGGTGTTGTCTCTGGTGTCACCATGAGTTTTCAGTTTGGTACTAACTGGCCAGGGTTTTTAGAACAGGTTGGTAATATTGCAGGTCCCTTAATAGGCTATGAAGTACTTACCGCTTTTTTCTTAGAAGCTTCTTTTCTTGGCATTATGTTGTTTGGAAAAGATCGTGTTTCCAATAAAGTCCATTTGATTGCCAGCTTCCTTGTCGCACTCGGAACTACACTCTCCGCTTTTTGGATTCTTGTATTAAATTCTTGGATGCAATCACCACAAGGTTTTTATATCGAGAATGAACAGTTCTTTGTCAAAGACTGGTTTGAGATAATCTTTAATCCAACATTTCCTTATATGTTTTTGCATGTTGTTAATGCATCTTTTCTAACATGCGCCTTTTTGCTAGCTGGTGTCAGCGCTTGGCGTATCAAAAAAAATGTAGATGGCCCTGCAACTCATCGTGTTTTTAGGACAGGTGTATTTTTAGCTGTAGTTTTAGCTCCCTTACAACTTTTTATCGGTGATCAGTATGGATTACATACACTCAAAACACAGCCAGCCAAAATTGCTGCTATCGAAAGTATTTGGGAAAGTGGCGATGGAGTTGAATTCACATTGTTTGGAATTCCCGATGAAGAAGAAAAGAAGACTCATCTAGCAATCACCATACCCAAGTTGGCGAGTTTATTACTAACCCATGATGCAGATGGTTATCTACAGGGAATAAATGATTTTGAAGATGCTCATCCACCTGTGGCACCGGTTTTTTACTCTTTTCGCATCATGGTAGGAATAGGCCTGTTAATGATTTTGATTAGCACTTGGGGCACGTGGACTCTTATAAGAAAGAAAGATTTATCAAATAAATTATTGACAGCTTATTCCTGGATGACTTTTTCTGGCTGGGTTGCAGTACTCGCTGGTTGGTACGTGACTGAGATTGGCCGTCAGCCCTTCATTGTATATGGTCATATTAGAGTTGCAGAAGTAGCGGCAGATCATACTGGCACTGAGATCGGTATTACTTTACTCACATATATTTTAGTTTATGCGTTTTTATTGATTTCTTATATTGCAGCACTTAGAACCATGTCTGACAATCCGGCGAAATCACAAACACTTATTCATGATTACTCCTCGACAGAATCTTTAGGTAAATAACCATGACTGGATTAGAGTACTGGCTACCCGTGATATTCTTTTTTCTTATGGGCATTGCATTGTTCCTTTACATTATCTTAGATGGCTATGATCTTGGTATCGGATTACTTTTTCCACTTGCAAGCGCTGAAGAGAAAAATGTCATGACTGCATCAATCGGACCATTCTGGGATGCAAACGAAACATGGATAGTTTTAGGGGTCGGAATTCTCGTAATGGTTTTTCACAATGTGCAAGGTAGTGTGCTAGCTTCACTTTATCTACCAGTCACATTTATGTTGGTGGGATTAATTATCCGCGGTGTTGCATTTGATTTTCGACTCAAAGCTGGTTTAAAAAAGCAAAACTTATGGAATCAATTATTTTTTCTGGGTTCGCTAATAGCCTCTACCTGTCAAGGATGGATGTTAGGCTCATATATAACAGGAATGACAAATACACCCATCAACATTCTATTTTCTTTTTTGATAGCTATTTCACTTCCATTTGTTTACATCGTTCTGGGAGCAAGTTGGCTATTAATTAAAACAGAAGGAGAATTATTTGATAAAAGCCTCAGGTGGGCACGCCATGCCATTATACCGATGGGCATTGCATTCTTGGCCATTTCTATAGCTACACCTTTGGTTAGTGAGAACATTGCAGAGAAATGGTTTACCTTACAAAACTTCATTGGCTTACTACCTATCCCACTAGCATCTGCTCTTGTATTTATCGGTATCACTTGGCTGTTGAGTAAGCCGGAAATTCTCAAAGCTGGATGGGAATGGATGATATTATTCGGCATGGTCATCATTTGCATCATGGCAGCCATCGGACTAGCCTACAGTTTATTTCCTTATATCATTCTTGACAAAGTAACCCTCTGGGAAGCGGCAGGCTCTACTGATTCCTTACTCATTATTCTTGTTGGCACATGCATTGCTCTACCATCAATTATTGCTTACACCATATTCATTTATTATATCTTCAGAGGCAAAGCAACTCACCTAACCTATGGTGAAAATTAAGCCTAATCCTCTATCTTTAGAATCAATCTAACTTGTTTGACACTCAAATCTACTTAATATAATTTTCCTACAGTTGTAGGTGATCCAAGAATTTTCTCACTCGAGGATTTAAACGGGAAACCGGTGCATTCCAACATTAACTGTTGTGAGTAATGCCGGTACTGCCCCCGCAACGGTAAGCGAGTAAGTGAGTATTACATAGCCACTGCGTTAAACGTGGGAAGGCAATAAACACATCTCAACCAGAGAGTCCTCGCAAGTCCGGAGACCGGCCTATTGACGATAGACAGCATTGCGGTGGGCGATGCAGTGGCTAGAAGACATATCTTTGTTTCCGTACTTTAACGGTAACGATTTTTTCGTGTTTAAATTACGCGACGGTTTTATGTGGCCACTGATTTCCTCAGCAATTTTCATCTAATTAAATAGTTAAATGCTTAGGGACGATATGAAAAAAATTACCATCGCTTTATTATTAGTCATTTTAAACTTACCATCAGCTTTTACTGACGAACTTGATCCTATAATTGTTACCGCAACAAGAACTCCTCAAACGGTTGACGAAACACTTGCATCCGTGACCGTTATCACGAGAGAAGATATAGAACGTCAACAAGCTCGCACTATTATAGATTTATTAACTGGCTTACCTGGAGTGAGCATCAGTAATAATGGTGGCGATGGACAGGTAAGTTCACTTTTTCTAAGAGGGGCATCATCCAATCAAGTATTATTTCTAGTCGATGGCGTAAAAACAGGGTCAGTCACGACAGGCTCTACACCTTTTCAAAACATTCCAGTTGATCTTATAGAAAGAATTGAAATTGTGAGAGGTCCAAGATCAAGTTTATATGGATCAGAAGCCATTGGAGGAGTAGTTCAAATTTTTACTCGCAAGGGAGGTGGCAAAACGCGCACTTTTGCAAGTATTGGTGGTGGTAAATATGATTCCTTTGATGCGTCCGCTGGCGTTTCTGGTGGCGGTGATAAAGGTTGGTATAATTTAAGCGTGAATCGAAGCAAAACAAATGGGTTCGATTCATGTGAAAACCAATTCATGGGTGGTTGCTTTAATCAAGAACCTGATGATGATGGTTACAAAGAATATGGAGGTTCAGCACAAGCGGGTTATCAATTCGATAGTGGCGTCGAGGTAGATATTCATGCACTGCGTTCGGAAGGTGAAGTTGAATTTGATGGTTTTTTCAATGAATCCGATACTCGCTTTCAAGTCGTGGGTGGTTCTTTAAGTTTCTCGCCTATGGATATTTGGCGTGTAAAAATATCTGCAGGAAGCAACTGGGACGAATCTAGAAATAAAGGGGCTACATCTTCCAGCAAGTTTGATTCAAGACGCGATAGTTTATCTATTCAAAGTGACACTTTTATTAGTGATAATCATAATCTAACTTTCGGTTTTGATTACCAAGAAGATAAAATCGACAGTAGCACAGACTATGATGAAGATTCACGAGATAACAAAGGCATATACGCACAATATTTAGGACTATTTGGATCACAGGATTTACAGTTATCGCTTCGCAATGACGACAACGAACAATTTGGTAACCAAACGACAGGTAATGCCGCATGGGGCTTCACCGTAGAAGAGTATCGATTCTTTGCTTCCTATGGTACCGCGTTTAAAGCACCCACATTTAACGACTTGTATTTTCCAGGTTTTAGTAATCCAAATTTAGATCCAGAAGAATCACGCAGCTATGAAGGAGGTATAAGTGGAAATAATTTCTGGGGAAACTGGGCGATCAATATCTACCAAACCTATATTGATGATCTAATCGTTTTTGACTCGGTGCTGTCACAACCGATTAATGTCGATGAAGCCCGTATACGAGGATTTGAGGCCGTCATTAATACAAGTATTTATAAATGGCAAATTAATACTAATATCACTTTGCTTGACCCAGAAATTACCAATGGAGTAAATGATGGTAATGTGCTGCCTCGTCGCGCCAGGCAAACCTTCAGACTCGACCTGGATCGAGATTATGGTCGATTTAGCATCGGATCTACTATATATGCCGCAGATAAACGTTATGATGATCTTGCCAATACAGAAAAGTTAGGCCGCTATGCTACGGTCGGTCTGCGAAGTGAGGTTATAATAACCAATAGTTGGCGCTTACAAGGTCGAATCGAAAATCTTTTTGATAAGGATTATCAAACAGCAAAATACTATAATCAGCCCGGACGGAGTGGATTTGTCACATTACGTTATTCATCCGACTAATATCAAAACCAAGGCACGCGCGTGGAATTATCTAACCGAATTCAATTACTCATCGGGACAGCATTAGTCTTCCTTTTAATTGCAACACGTGAGTATCATTTCGCAACCTGGCATAATCTACCCGGTGCATCATGGGCTGTATTTTTCCTTGCAGGATTTTATCTAAAACCTAAATGGGTATTGCCTGCATTACTTCTTGTTGCCTGGCTAATTGATTTTTCAGCTTTTAATTGGGGATCGGGGAGTGATTACTGTCTCACACCAGCTTATCTATTTCTACTACCAGCATATTCCATACTCTGGTTCTCTGGTTTTTGGTTTTCAAAACAGTATAGATTCTCATTTAAATCATTGCCCACTTTGATCATGACTATTCTTGTGAGTGCATTTATATGTGAATTATTATCAAGCGGGAGTTTTTACCTATTCTCAGGCCGTTGCCACCGATTATCAGGAGTCGCATCCTTGCTCCTCGGGCTAGGCCGCGTGCGGCTGGTCGCTAAGTGGCGCCGGCCAGTGGGCCCTCGC
>JBCDBX010000051.1:0-12836 GCA_039182865.1 Pseudomonadota bacterium | reverse complement strand
CGCCGACTAGACCTCCATGAAAACTCATGCCACCTTCCCATATACGAACTAAGTAAAGCGGGTCTGCTTGAAAACGATCAAAATTATAGAATATTACCGAGCCTATCCTTCCACCAATAATGACGCCTAGCACAGCATAAAATAAATAATCGCCAACTTGTTCTGGCTTAATAAAACTATTTTCTTTTTTTGCTCGCCGTGTACCCAATAACCAAAATGCTGCAAACCCTAGCAGGTACATTAATCCATACCAGGATGGGCCTATCGGTCCGATTTGAAAAATATAGGGATCAAACTGAGGATGGACGAACATCTTCAAATAATATCATGCTAAAAATGATTCTTTATGTATTTCTCGGATTATTTTTATATGCCATTGGCACTAAATACTTCATCGATTTAACTCGTTATATTGGTTTCAATTTCGAGCAAAAGAATATGTCAAAAAATCACCTAATCAACGAAACTAGCCCTTATTTACTGCAACATGCGGACAATCCTGTGGAATGGTATCCATGGGGAGAAGAAGCCTTACAAAAAGCGAAGGATGAAAATAAGCCGATCTTATTATCGATCGGTTACTCGGCATGTCACTGGTGTCACGTGATGGCACATGAGTCGTTCGAAGACGACGCCACAGCGGCGGTGATGAATGAATTATTCATCAACATAAAAGTTGATCGAGAAGAGCGGCCTGACATCGATAAAATTTATCAAACAGCCCAACATCTGCTGACTCAACGCACCGGTGGTTGGCCTCTAACGATGTTTTTAACACCGCAAGATCAAATTCCATTTTTCGGTGGTACTTATTTTCCAGATAAAGCTCGTCATGGCTTACCGGCATTCAAAGATTTATTAGGGCATATTGCAAAAGCCCATCAAGACAAGATCAATGAAATTAAAACTCAAAATGCTTCACTGCAAGATGTCTTGAAGAATGTTTACCAGTCTACAGCGACACCTTTATCGCTGAGCAACAATATCTTAGGGATTGCAAAAGATCAGTTATTAAATACATTCGATATGCGTCATGGAGGTTTTGGTGAAGCACCAAAATTTCCTCACCCGACTAATATCGAATTATTGCTGCGTTACTGGCATACCACTAAACAAGTCAATAAAGAAGAGAAGCGTGTATTACATCCCGCGATTTTTAGTTTAGAAAAAATGGCAAGTGGGGGTTTATTTGATCATGTGGGCGGTGGCTTTTGCCGCTATTCAGTTGATGAATACTGGATGATTCCACACTTTGAAAAAATGCTTTATGACAATGGTCCACTGTTGACCTTATATAGCCAAGCCTATCAAGCAATCAATGCGGAGCGTTTTAAGACTGCAGCAACCGAAACCGCCGAATGGGTCATGCGTGAAATGCAATCTCCCGAAGGTGGTTACTATTCTTCTCTAGATGCCGACTCTGAAGGTGTAGAAGGTAAATTTTATGTCTGGACCGAGGAGGAATTACGTTCTTTATTGAACGAGCAGGAATTCGCAGTCGTTAATTATCGTTTTGGTATTTCACGCGGTCCTAATTTTGAAGAAAAGTATCATTTACATGAATTTGAAAGTCTTGAAGACACAGCGGATTTCTTATCAATAGACAAAACAGAATGCGTTTCATTATGGCAACAAGCGCGCACGAAACTTTTTGCTGAAAGAAGTACTCGTATCCGTCCTGGTAGAGATGACAAAATTCTTACTAGCTGGAATGCATTGATGGTTAAGGGCATGTTAATCGCTAGTCGTGTTTTCAATAAAAGCGATTATTTTGACTCGGCTAAAAAAGCCTTGGATTTTATTAAAAACAACATGCGTAATGAAAACGGCTTGTTTGCGACTTATAAAGACGGTAAAGCACATCTCAATGCTTACCTTGACGATTATGCTTTTCTACTAGACGCGACTCTAGAGTATTTACAAACCAATTGGGATGAGGAATATTTTTCATTTGCCGTTGAGCTTGCAGATATTCTATTGGAGCAATTTGAAGATAAACAAAATGGCGGGTTTTATTTTACCTCCAATAATCACGAATCACTAATTCAGCGACCCAAAGTCAGTGCAGACGAAGCTACACCAGCGGGCAATGGAATAGCTGCTCATTGCTTACTAAAACTGGGTTATCTATTAACTAATACCGACTACATTACAGCTGCGGAACGCACGATAGACTATGCCAGTCAGCAAATTAGCAATGCCCCGATGGCGCATGGTTCACTCTTAGCTTGCCTAGAAGACATCAACACGCCTCCTCAAAGTATTATCATTAGAGGCTTGGAAAGTGAATGTCAGCAATGGTTAAATCATTGTCAAAATAACTTTAATCCGCACCGCTTAGTATTCGCTATTCCAAGCAATGAGAAGAACTTACCTGAGGCGATTCAAAGTAAGTTTGCTGATGAGAATAAAACGCTAGCGTATGTTTGCAAAGGAATGAGTTGTCAATCTCCAATCGATGATTTAAAGCAACTCTGATTAATTTATTCTTAAAGAACTGAACTCTTTAGTTTCAAGGTTATAATTAACCTGAAAATTACAAGTACCATCATCATCGCGAGTGACAAAATCCGTTACGAGTTCTGATGGATCTTCAAAGTGGCAAATAGCATTAATAAGCATATCATTGCCATCAATTTTGAACTGATAAGCATATGCACTTCTATTGTCAAATACACTAGTCGTCTGAGAGCGCACATATTTCCACATAGAATCTTCTAACTCAAAATAATTGAGTTTGACTTTATGCGTAGTCTCTCCGACATGATACCAATCATCGGCAAATACAGAAGCTGAAAAAGACAGCCCCAGCAACAAAATACAGTTTAGGAAATTTCTTTGCATTTAAGCAAGTGAACTAATCGCTGCATCATAGTCTGGCTCATTCGATATCTCACCTACTAACTCTGAATAAATCACACTGTTATCGGCATCCAACACAAGCACAGCTCTAGCGGTGATCCCTTGTAAAGGACCATCCTCAATTAATACTCCGTATTCTTTAGCAAAATTTCGATTACGCATCATAGAGAGAGTAATAACATTATCTACACTCTCTGAAGTACAGAAACGGGACATGGCAAAAGGTAAATCAGAAGCCACAATCAAAACCACAACATCTTCACGCTCTTTTGCAAGATCGCTAAATTTTTTTGTTGAAGTTGCACATACAGGTGTATCCAAACTTGGCACAATGCTAATTAACTTTTTCTTGCCATCAAATTCCTTAAGTGCCACATCACTTAAATCTTTACCAACGAGCTTGAACTCAGGTGCTTTATCACCGACTGCTGGCAATTCTCCATTGGTATGAATCTCGTTTCCCTGTAGTGTAATTGTTGCCATTACTATTAACCTCTGATGTATTAGTTAGTATTATTTTGAAGAAATTCAGTGTACTGCTCAGCATTCATTTTACCTTCAATCTCTGAATTTGTGTGGCGAATAATTCGCATGATCCAACCTTCTTGGTAAGGTGATTCATTAATTGATTCTGGTGACTCATCCAAAGCCTCATTCACTTCAATTATTTTACCATCTAATGGACAAATAACATCGGAAGCGGATTTCACTGACTCTACAACAGCACATGCATTGCCTGCTTGAACAGATGTTTGAATCTCGGGCAACTCTACAAATACTAAATCTCCAAGCTGATCCTGAGCATAATCCGAGATACCAAGGGTAAATTCATCATTACCCACAGGCAATAACCATACATGCTCTTGTGTAAAAATGATGTTTTCAGGAAGATTATTCATGTTGGTATATCGGTGTAATTGGGATGACAATGATATAATCAGTACCACTCAATTTGAACCTTTACGATTTTTCAAAGATCTATTTTCTATGCGCGTATCAATACTGGCTCTATTTTTCTTAACCTCATTAATGCTTTTTTCTTGTACAGCCTCTAATGAAGGTCCAATTACTATCGAAAACACCTGGATACGGGAAGCACCACCTGGTGCTAGCGCTATGGCGGGCTACATGAAAATCAACAATATCAGCTCGAGCGACTTGATCCTACAAGCTGCTAAAAGTCCTGACTATAATGCTATTGAATTTCATCGCAGCATTGAAAAAGATGGTATGTGGAGAATGATTCGGCATCCAGAGCTAGCGATCGAAGCGAAGTCGTCTCTTGAACTCAAGCCAGGCGATTATCATTTAATGCTTTTCAGTCCCAAGCGTCAGCTAAAAGACGGAGACCAAGTAGATATCAATCTAGCGTTCAATGATGGTACCGATATAGATATCATCGTTCCAGTAGTTAAGCCGCAACATTAAAACCCACAATGTGCTGACATAGCATGCAAGACTTCTCGGGCATACTTCTTACTGCACTGCAATTAATTATTCAGTTGCAGCCCGATCTAATTGAGATAGTGACACTCTCGCTTAAAGTCACCATCACTGCTGTCGTAATTTCTACTATTATTTCAATTCCTCTAGGCACTTTATTAGGCAGTTATCGTTTTACTGGCAGAGACTTTATTACGGGTGTATTAAATGCATTTATGGGCCTCCCACCAGTGGTAGTTGGGTTAGCGTTATATTTAGTGCTCTCACGCTCAGGGCCACTTGGAGATTTAAATTTATTGTTTACTTCAACTGCCATGATCATTGCACAGTGTATTTTAATTACACCTATAATCTCATCACTAACTCAGCAAACAATTGAAGACTTGCATAATACACATAAAGAACAGTTCAAAGCATTAGGTGCGCCGACTTATCTCACATTGCTGCCTATGGTACGGGACGCTCGTGTGAGTTTATTTACAGCTGTACTAGCCGGTTTTGGACGCGCTTCTGCAGAAGTCGGTGCAGTATTAATTGTTGGTGGAAACATTAATCACGTTACACGCGTGATGACTACCACAATTGCTCTCGAAACGAGTAAAGGTAACTTAGAACTTGCTATGGCACTAGGCATAATTTTGCTAGCTATATCATTCACTATTACTAGCTTGATGATCGTTGTTCGAAAATCTCAAACAATTTAAATCTTATGCAAAATAGCAATCAACATCTGCCATTATCAGTCAACAATCTTACCTATCGTAAGAATAAGTCTGAACTCATCAAGGATCTAAATCTTGAGATCAGTGAAACTGGTTCAACCATTATTCTAGGACATAATGGCGCAGGGAAAAGTCTCTTGCTAAAACTTTTGCATGGTGTGATAAACCCCAGCATGGGCTCTATTAGTTGGAATCATGACACACCGAATTCGAATCAATATTGGCGCAGTTTTCTACTTCAAAAACCAACTTTTTTTAAACGCTCAGCACGCTTTAACATTGAGTTTGTATTAGAAATTGCGGCAACCCCAAAATCAGAACGTAAAGAACGGTGCGATGAAGCCCTCAAAATCTGTGGTCTAGATAAAATAAGCGAACGTAGTGTGCATTCATTCTCGGGTGGCGAGTTACAGAAGTTATCTTTAGCACGCGCCTGGGTACTCAAACCTGCTGTGCTCCTGCTTGATGAACCCACTGTAGCACTAGATCCACCTTTTACACTTAGCTTTGAACAAATCATCCAACGCTTCAAAAAATCTCATACCAAAGTAATCATGACAACGCATGACCTTGCGCAGGCAAAACGTCTTGCGGATGAAATTGTCTTTCTTTACAACGGAAAAGTTTTGGAGCAAAGCCCAGCCGATGTATTTTTTCAGCAACCAAAGTCACTAGAAGCAAAGAAATTCATAAGTGGACAATTGTAAATAAAAAAGGCGCCCTTAGGCGCCTATACAAAACTAGCTGGAATGTATTAGTCTTCTCGACTTGTCACCTCTAACAAATGATAGCCGAATTGTGTTTTTACAGGGCCTTGTAACTCATTAATTGGCGCACTAAAAACAACTTCATCAAATTCCTTAACCATCATACCAGGACCAAACTCTCCCAAATCTCCACCCGATGAGCCTGATGGACACTTCGAAAATTCTTTTGCTATTTGATCAAAATCATGACCTTCATCTATTTTATTTTTAAGCTCATTACATTGTTCTTCGGTATCTACCAAAATGTGTCTTGCAGTCGCTTTTGCCATATTAACCTCCTGGTCTAATTAATCTTCACTTGCTTCATCATTAGTTTCATCAGCAGGTGACTCTTCTTCTGTCACTGCTTCTTCTGGTGAATCCTCAACAGGCGCCGCTTTAGGCTCAGGAATTGTTACCAATCCTGCATCTGCAAGGATTTTAGCTTTTTCATCACCATTGACATATTTTTTATCACTTCCTTTAACTGCATAACGACCTGATCTTTTCTCATAAATCTTATAGTCGCCAGATGTTTGTACTTCTTTCATATTGTTTCCCAATTGTATTATGGATTAATAAAGTGAGCAGATTCTAACGTAATCTAAGCAGGAATACCCAATGCTTTATTCATAAATAATGATTTTATCGGTATGGCCTTATTAGTCATATTCACTCCTAGGCTACGAAGGCTACGTGTAACTTGCTGTTCATTTCGAAATAATTTATCAATCCATTCCAGTGTATGCTGCATAATAATATTTTCACTTTTACGCTCTCTTTCATATTGACGCAGAACGCGATGACTTCCTAGCTCTCGATCACTTTGTGCAAGCAATGTTGCGAAACAAGCAACATCCGCAATCCCTAAATTAAGACCTAAACCAGCTAATGGATGTATCACATGTGCCGCATCGCCCATCAAAGCCACTCGTTGATCGACATAATGGTCAGCTTGTGAACCTGATAAGGGGAATGATTTTCTCTCCGAGATAATATTTAATTGCCCTAACTTAGTTTCACTACCTATCGTTATCTTATTGTTAAATTCAGCTTCACTTAAATCCATCAGGCTTTCGCAGGACTCTGCCGACACACTCCACACAATTGAACATGTGTTATTAGATAAGGGCAGCAATGCTAAAGGCCCTTCATTATTGAAACATTGCCATGCAGTTTGCTGATGAGATTTTTCAGTTTTAACGACTGCAACTATGCCTTGCTGATGATATATATTTTGCTGAATCTCAATGCCAATACATTCTCTGACTTTTGACCGTTGACCATCAGCACCAATCAATAGCTGAGCACTAAGTTTTTGATTATCGGCTAACTCCATCAACATCGTAGAATCAGAAATACTATGGCAACTTATTAATTCAGCTCCATCAAAACGCGAGATATTGTTATTAGCTTCAATCAATTTAATTAACGCACTTAGAATGACTTGATTTTCTACGATTGCCCCAAGGGACTCGTGCGAAGTTTCGTTTGCATTGAATTCAATTTCTGCACTGCCATCCTGTTCCCAGACAAACATCGATTTATAAGGATACACACGCATGGAAGTAATCTGTTGCCATATATCAATTTCTTGAAATAGTTGTATGGTCGCAAGATTAAGTGCGCTTACTCTCAAGCCAAATGGGCTATTCATTTGCCAACTTATTGGAGCGCCTTTATCCACTAAAGCTATACGCGAGTACTGCTGTGACAATCGACACGCTGCAGCGGCACCTACAATGCCACCGCCAATAATGACGATATCAAATTCCTGGATTGTGCTAGTCATGATTATTCGGTAACACCAAATAGATAACGATAACCCAAGTTATGCTGCAAAATGCTGCGTTGGGCAAATGGAACGCTTCCAATTAGTCGCACACCTAAACTTCGAGCAATCTTCATAGGCCAAAATTGGGGTGCAAATAATCTTGTTAATCCATCCGTTAAACGAATGACATTATCACGGTCTGGCATTCGCAAAGTTGCATACTTTTTCAATATAGAAGGAATAGTTTGATAGTTGTATTCTGCTTGTTTGAGCAATTCAGCTAGCGTTTGCACATCTCGCAAGCCTAAATTAAACCCCTGTGCAGCTACAGGATGTACAGCTTGACCTGCATTACCTATCAATACTGCATTTTGACTCGTCAATCTGTTACTCACACTCAGTGACAAGGGATATCCGCTGCGTTTACCTACTTCAAGAAACTTACCCAAACGAAAACCGAATGCCTGCTGCAATTCTCGCAAGAAATTTTCATCGCTTAACTCAAGATAATGATCTGCCTTATCTTCTGGTTGTGTCCAAATGAGCGCACAGTAATTATCAGGAGTTGGGAGTACAGCCAGAGGTCCATGAGCGGTGAAGCGTTCAAATGCAATATTATTATGTTCAAGTTGAGGACGAACATTGGTCACAATGGCTTTTTGTTGATAAAGCTTATGCTCTGAACCGATTCCCAATAAAGACCGTACTTTAGAGTTTCCGCCATCCGAACCAATGACTAATTTAACCTGCAAACATTTTTCCTTGCCATCGTGATCAATTTTTATTTCATGACCTTGATCTGACTTACTTAAGTCGATCAAAGAGGCGGGGGCTAATACTGTTAAGTTTTCTTGCTGTTGTACTTGTGAACTCAGTACAGACATCAATTGATGATTGGGGAGCATGTATCCAATGGGAGAAATTTGGTGCTCATGCGAATCAATACGTGCCACACCGAAATTTCCTTGCTCAGAAATTTCCATACGCTCAATAGGCGTCGCATATTGGCTTAATTTATCCCACAGACCTGCGTAGGCAAAAACTTTTTCCGAGCTGCGAGTTAATCCAGTCGTGCGCAAATCTAACTTGTTGGCATTGACAGGTGCTGTCTGGTTTTGCTCTAGCAACAATATCGAACAAGGCGAATCCGATAACGCTGCTGCCATCGACATACCGATTAGACCACCGCCTACAATTACGATGTCATATTGCTGATTTAGATCACTCATTTAGTCTTGTTAAAAATTCATTAGAATCATTAAAAAAATTATTATTAGGGCTATTATTAAAAACCATTTACCCACTGACTTCTTTTTTATAAGTTCAGCTTCTCTATTGGCTAAGAATATCTTGAGAGCAGCATCATCCAATTCCCCACAATGAGGGCATTTGTCATATTTCTTATGGTCATAAAGTAATTTACAGCGCTCACATGGTGTCCTTTTCATTTGCTCATGTAAGTGAGCCAGTCTCCCAAAGGCCATAAATACTAAACCGCCATAAATTCTTCGATATCGGTCGCTTCTTTTATAAGTCCTGCGGTCATTACCTCGTTGCCATTACGAGTAACACGCACATCATCCTCGATGCGAATACCCGTGTTCCAATATCGTTTGGGTACACCACGTGATTTGGCAGGTATATAAATACCAGGCTCTACCGTCATCACCATTCCTGGCTCAAACAAGCGCCATTGTTCATCTATTTTATAGTCACCTACATCATGCACATCTAAGCCTAACCAATGGCCTGTTCGGTGCATATAATATTTTCGGTATTCGCCACTTTTAATTAGTTTGGCAGGTTGGCCCTTTAAAATTCCAAGTTTTACCATGCCCTTTGTCAATACTTTCACTGCTGCATGGTGTGGATCATTCCAATGATTACCTGGCTGCGTTGCATCAATGGCAGCGTACTGAGCTTGCAAAACAAGATCATAAAGTTCGAGCTGTGCTTCTGTGAATTCACCACATACCGGAAATGTTCGAGTAATATCGCATGCGTAGCCTTCATATTCAGCTCCCGCATCAATTAATAGAAGATCACCATCATTTAATATTTGATTATTTTCGGTGTAATGCAAAATACATCCGTTTTCACCACCTCCAACAATTGAGGGATAAGCCGTACCACAACCTGCTTTATTAAACTCATAAAGTAATTCTGCTTCCACTTGATATTCATACATACCAGGGGAACAAGCTTGCATAGCGCGTTTATGCCCAGCAATCGTAGCTTTAGCCGCTTTTTTCATTTTGCTAATTTCAGCACCCGATTTAAATAAACGTAACTCATGTAATAAATGATCCAGCGCTATGAACTCATGTGGTGCATGCGCACCTGCACGCGCTTTTTCTTTAATCTGATTTACCCAGCCAATCACGCGATGGTCAAATTCCGGGTTGATCCCCATGGTATAAAACACTTTTTCGCGCTGTTCCAAGATTCCAGGCAGAATTTCATCGATATCGCCTATTGGAAAGGCATCATCAGCGCCATAATCATTAATCACGCCTTCTTGTCCAGCACGACGACCGTTCCAAGTTTCCATTTCCTTATCGCGGTCACGACAAAATAGAATGAATTGTCCATGCTTGCGTCCCGGCACCATTACAGCGACGGCCTCCGGCTCAAGGAAGCCCGTGAGATACATAAAATCACTATCTTGGCGATAGTCATATTCAACATCACGATTGCGAACTTTGACGGAGGCCGCAGGAAGTATTGCAATACCATCATGGCCTATCATTCGCATTAAGCTTTTGCGTCGCTTGATAAATTCCTTATTCAACTACTGAATCTCCGTTGTCATCTTTATGGGCTGTAATTCTTCCGCAACAAGCAATGCAGACATACGCACATATTCCAATAATTCTACATATGATAATTCTTCATCTTCTTCACCGGTATCTGCACCACTAAGTTGTGCTATACGCGTTAAGTCTTGAATGATTTCTGCCGTATCATCTGGCAATGATGCATGTTCCTGAAGGCCCGCATTCGCTAAACCAAACAAATAGCCGTCACACCAGGACGCAAGTGCCGCGACTCGAGTCGATAAATTAATGTCACTTTCTTCATTATCATAACCAGGGAGATAAAGATCTAATTGCAGAACTGGATCTGTCATCTGAGCACGCGTGGCGTCAAATAGATGATCTAGCTGCTCCTGAATATCGATATCAAAGACGACATTTTCCAAATCCGGCACCAGAATCCCAATAGTGGTGTTGAGTGGGTATGCAATATCCATCGAGAGGACGCCACAGACAAAGCCGTGCAATTCGGGTAGCCGGTCCCCGAAATGTTGTGTCTGTAGTGCGCTATTTAGCTGCTCAAAAGAAGGTAAGTGCATTTTTCGAGTGTATCACCAAATAATGGCGATATTCTCGGTAGTTGAGTGCAGAAAATCTGTCAATTTTCAATAGCGCATGTAAGCTTTTTATCTGATAATATTACATCTGAGAGAAACGAATCCTAATATCAAACCATGACTGATAAAAACAAAACTAACAAAACATCAGAAGAAGAATTACAACGACTCGAAATTCGAGTAACTGAGCTCATCCAAACTTGCGATCAATTAAAAGAAGAAAATAGTTTGTTGAAAGCACAACAGCAAGCATTCAGCGGTGAACGAGCTAAGTTATTAGAGCGCCAAGAACAAGCACGTAAACGGGTTGAAGCGATGATTAATCGTTTGAAAACGCTAGAAGAAAGTTAACTGAAACAACGTTAATGAGTTCAAGCGCTACACCTATAACTGTTCAAATTCTCGATAAAGAATACCGTATCGCCTGCCCTAAAGGCGAAGAAGAATCATTGCGTGCGTCTGCAGACTTATTAAATAAACGCATCAATGAAGTGCGTGATACTGGTAAAGTTATCGGACCTGATCGCATTGTGGCTATGACAGCTTTAAATTTAGTGCATGAATTATTGTCTGAGCGCGATGAGAACGAAAAACAATCAACACAGTTTACGAGTAAAGTACGCAATCTACATGAGCGGATAGAAACCGCCATTCATTCTGCCAAGCAATTGGAATTATAAGAAATCTCATCGTAAACTAATCATAAGCGCCTCTGTGGTATGCGTGAGCATGTCGTTAATTCCCTTGAGCCTATTAACACACCCCGGGATCGCTCGTTGCAGCTTGGTGTGCATACCCGAATTCGGGGAGCCTGATAACTGTACAGTGAACCCACTTGAACCTCTGGTTCAAGGTCAACGGCCCGCAACGGTATTTACGGAGAGCGCTTTTTATTTTTAATCCTAAAATCTCAGCAAATTTTTAAAATAGTTCACTCGCATTATTACGAGTAATTTTTAAAAGTATTACTTTAGCGATAGATATTCTTCTCAAGCACTTAAACAGTTCGTACTAACAGTTATTAATTAATCTTAAACTATAACGATTATACTAATGGTAATTATATTTCAAATTTATTGGCTTATCGTATAATAAAGATAAACTATAAATTAGACCTACCAAATACTATCTCTCATTTACTCTAACCACATCAAACTAAATTTTCACATTCATAAAGAATTGCTGCAATAACTAGCTTCTCTTCGATTATCAACAAACTTCATTGCCTTGGCGACATTAATAGATCTTGTGTTAGCATCAAAATTCCAAACTTATCGAGAGAAAATGCTATGCAATATTGGCTAATGAAATCAGAACCTAGCGAATACAGTATTGATGATCTAAAAAAGGATAAAACTGAGCATTGGGATGGTGTACGTAATTATCAGGCACGTAATATGATGCGCGATCAAATGAAGAAGGGGGATTTAGCCTTTATGTATCATTCAAACTGCGATGATATTGGAATTGTTGGCATAATGACGGTACACAATGAAGGATATCCAGATCACACGGCATTTGATAAGAAAGATAAACACTATGACCCAAAAAGTGATCCAGATAATCCGCGCTGGATAATGGTCGATGTGAAATATAAACGAAAACTAAAGCGCACTATCACTCTTCAAGAGCTAAAAACTCATAAACAACTAGCCGAGATGCAGCTTTTACGCAAAGGAAATAGACTTTCAATCATGCCAGTTAGTGAAAAAGAGTGGAATTTTATTCTTTCTTTAGAGTAAAAATTAAAAAGTCATCACAAAATCTTTAAGTTCACTTAAATATTTTTATTATTTTTACATTACAAAGCAAAATTTCATTAAAAATCTTTTCTTATTCCCTTTTTTACTAAATTTTTATAAAAAACTTGGTAAAAAAGTAAATTCCTTGTCGTTATGTTAAAAATTTTTATGTTT
>JBCDBX010000050.1:0-13265 GCA_039182865.1 Pseudomonadota bacterium | reverse complement strand
TTAAATCCACTCACTCATGAACTACATTTAGAAGAGTGCTGTTTGGCACTCTACTAAATATAATTAGTTGGAAGTTTTGCAACAGTAAAGAATTACTGAATATAAGTGATTACTTCTCGACTTCCTGTTCTTTTTGGATACGTTCGTAAATTTCTTCTCGATGTACTGCTACATCTTTTGGTGCACTCACTCCAACACGCACTTGGTTACCTTTTACGCCAAGTACGGTCACTGTCACGCTGTCTCCAATCATTAGGGTTTCCCCTACCCTACGGGTTAGTATCAACATACCCCGGTCCTCCTAGTCCTATAGTAATTATAATTTTTATAGTTATTTTTATTAATCTACCCTTGGTCTGTTAGCCTTTAATCGCTCCAGACAAGAAACTTTTATAGCTCGACTCTCTTATCAATTTAGTTTGATAAATCTTTTGCTTCATCTCCGCTTAAACCAAATACCTCATGTAAGCATCTGACCCCTAATTCTAGATACTTCTCGTCCACAACAACAGAGATTTTTATCTCTGAAGTGGAAATCATACGAATATTAATGCCTTCATCCGCTAAAGTTTCAAACATTTGACTGGCAATACCCGCATGTGAGCGCATTCCTACTCCAACGAGTGAGATTTTGACAATATTATCATCACCACTGACTGTAGTAGCTCCAAGTTTATTAGCAGTTTCTTCAAGGATTTCAAGTGCTCTTTTGAAGTCGTTTCTATGTACTGTGAAAGTAAAATTCGCTGTATTATCCCAGGCAACATTCTGAACAATCATATCGACTTCAATATTAGCCCGAGAAATTGGCCCTAATATTTTTGCGGCTATTCCAGGCTGATCCGGCACACCTTTTACTGTTAGCTGAGCTTCATCTCGATTAAATGCGATGCCTGCGATTCTGGCCTCTTCCATTTGATTTTCCTCCTTAGTGATCAAAGTGCCTGGTCCATCTTCAAAACTCGATAACACGCGCAATGGCACATTGTATTTTCCAGCAAATTCTACCGCACGAATTTGTAAGACTTTAGAGCCCAAACTTGCCATTTCCAACATTTCTTCAGACGTAATGCTCTCAAGACGGCGAGCATTAGGTTCAACACGTGGATCTGTTGTATAAACACCATCCACATCTGTGTAAATCTGACATTCGTCCGCATTGATCGCCGTGGCTAATGCAACTGCTGTGGTGTCAGAACCACCTCTTCCTAATGTTGTGATATTTCCATTTTGGTCGATACCTTGAAAACCTGCCACCACCACCACAGAACCATCATCCAAGTAGCGTTGAATTAAATTGGTATCGATACTGACAATTCGTGCCTTATTACATGCGTCATCTGTTCGCATATCGACTTGCCAACCAGTACGGGAAATTGCTTTGCAACCCCGTTTCTGTAGGGCCATGCTTAACAAAGCAATTGTCACTTGTTCACCCGTCGATAAAAGCACGTCAAGTTCTGGACCATGAGGCACTTCACCCATAATGTCTTTAGCAAGAGAAACGAGTCTATTAGTTTCGCCACTCATGGCAGACACAACCACAACGACATTGTCACCTTGCTCACGATAACGAATGACCTTTTGGGCGACATTCTCTATTTTTTCTACAGTACCCACCGAGGTACCACCAAATTTTTGAACGATGACGGCCATACTTATATTTGCTCTCTTACCCAATCAGGGACACTCGCCAAAGCTTTATCTAAAGCTGCAGGATTATTTCCTCCTGCCTGCGCCATATCCGCACGCCCACCGCCTTTTCCACCAACTTGCGTCGCCACTGCATTTACTAGATCGCCCGCCTTTATTCTGTCTGTTTGATCTTTTGTTACACCTGCCACCAAACTTACTTTAGTGTCTTGTGCGGCCGCTAATACGATAGCAGCACTACCCAGCTTGTCTTTGAGGCGATCTAAAGTCTCGCGTAATGTTTTTGAATCGGCACCTTCAAGTTTCTGCGCTAACACCTTAATACCATCAATATCTACGGCATTATTTTCAATATCACTACTCGCTTGCGACGCAAGTTTTGCTTTTAATTGAGCAAGTTCTTTTTCAAGGTCTTTTGTTTTCTTTAATACGCTTTCAATTTTTACGAGTGCATTATCACGATTAGTATTAAGCTGCTTGGCAACTTCATCAAAGTTGTTTACGGTTTTTTGCATCCAGTTAAATGCACCTTCACCAGTCACTGCTTCAATTCTTCTAACTCCTGAAGCCACACCCGATTCTGCAATAATCTTAAACAAGCCAATATCGCCTGCACGATCAACATGGGTTCCCCCACACAGTTCTACCGAAAAATCACCAATTGAAAGTACACGCACTTGATCCCCATACTTTTCACCAAACAGTGCCATGGCACCTGCAGCTAGAGCTTTATCTTTATCCATTACTTGTGCAGTCGCTTGCGTATTCTTTCTAATTTCAGCATTAACAATATCTTCAATTTTAAGTATTTCTTGTTGGGTTACGGGCACATCATGAGAAAAATCAAACCGTAAGCGCTCCGGTGCAACCAATGAACCTTTTTGTTGGACATGACTACCTAGCACATCACGCAACGCGGCATGCATTAGATGCGTTGCAGAATGATTAAGCACAATCTGTTCTCTTCTTGCTTGATCAACATCTGCTTCAATTTTTTCATCAACAGAAACTGATCCTTTAACAAGCTTGCCGATATGCGCATGGGCATTAATTTTCTTTTGCGTGTCGGTTACTTTAAATAAGAAGTCTTTACCTTTGATAGTTCCTGAATCACCGACTTGTCCACCAGATTCTGCATAAAAAGGTGTTTGGCTCAAAAACAATATACCTTCATCACCTTCATTGAGTGATTCAACGGATAGATTATCTTTAAATATTTCGGACACAGTCGTGGCTTCTTGCAAATGTTGATAGCCGGTAAATTCTGTTGTCGATTTCACATCAAGTGCCGCATCGTGCCCTTCACCAAAACGACTTGCATCACGTGCGCGTTCACGCTGCTGTTGCATATTGTTCTTGTAGCCTTGCATATCTAATTGCAAACCACGTTCGCGAGCGATATCCGCCGTAAGATCAACTGGAAAACCATAGGTATCATAGAGCATGAAAACCGTATCACCCGATATCGTCTTATCCTTCATTTGATCAATATCTTGCTGCAAAATACGCATACCTTGTTCTAGCGTTTCACCAAAACGCTCTTCTTCATTTAACAAACCACGTTCGACTTTATCTTTTGCTTCAATTAATTCTGGAAAGGCCCCATGAAATGTATCAATCAATGTGGATACTAATTTATAGAAAAAAGGTTCTGTTAGCCCCAAACGATGACCATGGCGTGCCGCACGACGAATAATTCTTCGCAGTACATAGCCTCGGCCTTCATTAGAGGGCAATACACCGTCGGTTATCAAGAAACTACAAGACCGAATATGATCCGCAATAACCTTAAGTGACGGGTTAGACAGATCGTCAATTTTTGCGAGCCCTGCAATTTCTTTGATTAAGCTCTGAAACAAATCTGTGTCATAGTTGCTGTTCACACCTTGTAAAACAGCTGACAATCGTTCCAATCCCATACCCGTATCAACGGACGGTTTAGGTAAAGCATTTAAATCACCCGCCTTGTCACGCTCATACTGCATGAATACAAGATTCCAGATTTCTACGTAACGATCACCGTCTTCATCAGGGCTACCGGGCGGACCACCTGGAATGTGATCACCATGATCATAAAAAATTTCTGTGCAAGGACCACATGGGCCGGTGTCACCCATCGACCAGAAATTATCTTTTGCGCCTATGCGCCTAAATTGATTTTCATTTACGCCAATTTCGTTTAACCAAATATTGGCTGCTTGTTCGTCTTCTTCAAACACAGTTACCCAAAGTTTTTCACTGGCTAAGCCAATATCCTTGGTCAAAAAATCCCAAGCATAGGTAATCGCTTCTTGCTTAAAGTAATCACCAAAGCTGAAGTTACCTAACATTTCAAAAAAAGTATGGTGACGTGCTGTATAACCGACATTTTCTAAATCATTGTGCTTACCACCTGCACGCACGCAGCGTTGACTGGAAGCTGCACGCACATAGGGAAGCTTATCTTTTCCTAGAAAAATATCTTTGAATTGCACCATGCCTGCATTTGTAAATAGCAAGGTAGGATCTGCAGCAGGTACTAATGAGCTGCTGGGAACGACAGCATGATCCTGATCTTTAAAAAAATCTAGAAACGCGCTGCGAATTTGAGCACTACTTTCCATAGTATTAAGCGGATAATTCCCTGATATTTATAATATATTCGAAAGATTCACTGAAAACGTACTCGAGAGGGGCGATTCCAGGCAAAAACGAGCGTAAAAGTGGAGTGTATGAGTCATACATGAGAATTTGTGGGCTTGTTTTTAACAACGCAGCGCTAACGCAGATAGTTTTCAATCAAAAAGATGGAAAATTATATCACTAGGAAAGCCCCTAGACTGCATAAAACGAACCCGTTTCGCCTTCTCTTGCATGTCTATTATGCTAATTTCCTTAAATTTTTTTGAATAAGCGGTTCTAGCGATAGCTAGCCAGTCAATATCTTGCATTCGCAGATAAGCATCGGCCTTACTCTCTTCGATACCTCTTTGGCGCAACTCTTGGGAGATTTTAAGAGGGCCATGCCCTTTGAGGATTCGAGAACGAACAAAATCTTCCAAATAACGTTCATCGCTTTGAAGATCATTTTCGAGCAGCTTTTCCATGGCCATGGCGACCTGGTGCTTATCAAACCCTTTGGTGATTAACTTGTTCTCTAGCTCGACGCGAGAATGTTCACGCCGAGCTAGTAAATCGACCGCGACAAAATAGGCGTCGCGTCCCGCACCTTTATGCTTCAGCGTCTTCCTCTTCTATTTCGTCTTCAGAACTCGCGCTAATATTTGGAAGTAGTTTACCTCTTAATAAACTATCAAGTTCTTCAACTACTTCTGGGTTTTCTTTTAAGTACGCTTTGGCATTTTCCTTACCTTGACCAATGCGATCATCCCCATAGCTATACCAAGCACCGGCTTTCTTAACTAACTCATTCTCAACACCTAGATCTATCAATTCACCAAGTCGCGAAATGCCTTCGCCATATAGAATTTCGAACTCTGCTTTCTTGAAGGGAGGTGCTAATTTATTTTTAACCACTTTGACGCGTGTTTCATTACCAAGAATTTCTTCACCTTTCTTGATAGCGCCAATACGGCGAATATCCAAACGAACAGACGAGTAGAACTTAAGCGCATTACCCCCTGTAGTGGTTTCAGGATTACCAAACATGACACCAATCTTCATTCGAATTTGGTTGATGAAAATTACCATCGTATTGGAACGTTTGATGTTGCCAGTTAACTTACGCAAGGCTTGAGACATTAAACGCGCTTGCAAACCCATGTGCGAATCACCCATGTCTCCTTCAATTTCAGCTCTTGGCGTAAGGGCTGCAACAGAATCAACAACCACGACATCGACTGCGCCTGAGCGTACTAACATATCGGTTATTTCTAGAGCTTGCTCACCCGTGTCTGGTTGAGACACTAATAAATCATCAACATCAACACCCAACTTCTCAGCATAACTTGGATCTAATGCATGCTCAGCATCAACAAATGCAGCTGTGCCTCCTAGCTTTTGACACTCAGCGACAACTTGTAACGTTAAAGTTGTTTTACCAGAAGACTCTGGTCCAAAAATTTCAATGACTCTACCTTTAGGTAAGCCACCGATACCCAAAGCGACGTCTAATGCTAATGAGCCGGTTGATATCACATCGATATCTTTTGGTCCGGCATCGTCACCCATGCGCATTACCGCGCCTTTTCCAAATTGTCGTTCGATCTGGCCTAATGCCGCGACTAAAGCTTTCTTCTTATCTTCTTCCACTCGACTACCTCTATTGTTTTATCGGGATAAAATTACTTCATTCAAGAATGTATTTTAAAGTAAATAGATTCAGCAAAATAGTCTACACAAGATTTGCAAATGGGAAACTTTCGACAACGAAGTAACGTGCGCGATCGCGATCTAAACGTGACTCGATGAGATGGAATTCATCGATCTTCATACCGATTGGCGCAAAGTCGGGATTGGAAATTGGCACTTCACATTTTCTTAGTAATGATACATGAGGTGTATAACGTTTACTGATTTTTGAAATACCACACTGCTGCACACAGTTGCGCGCACTTTTAAATAAGCTTTCTAGCTCAGTTGGGACAAGACTTGGACCCACCCAAAAGATCTGCTTTTTTTCAAAGTAGCCAAGTCGATCTAATTGCAGATTAAATGGTTGTACGATTAACTCTTTCAGACCTTGTGAAATACAGTCCACTACCTGGTAAGTAATGTCACCTAAAAACAATAGTGTTATGTGAAAGTTTTCAGGTGGAACCTCTCTTCCCCATTGTAAGTAACCACTTTGAAGTTCATATAATTTCTCAACTTGCGCTTCATTCGGCCACATGGCTAAAAACATTCGCTGAGTTTTCATTTCAATAACTTAGATAATTCTTCTAAAGCAAATTCAACTGAGCGCTGGCGTATTTTCTCGCGACCACCGGTAAATCTTTTTTTGATAGAAATGGGTGTACGACCACTTTCCAGCCAGGCAAACCAAACCGTCCCAACCGGATTTACTTTAGACCCACCTCCAGGCCCTGCGACACCCGTGATTGCGATACCCCAGTCTGCACTGCTGTGCGATAATGCACCTACCACCATTTCTCTGGCAGTTTGTTCACTCACCGCACCGTAAATTTCGATCGTATTTTCATTAACGCCTAACATCTGAACTTTGGCGCGGTTGCTATAAGTCACGAAGCCGCGCTCAAACCACTTCGAGCTTCCAGGTAAATCCGTGCAGACTTTAGCCAACCAACCGCCAGTACATGATTCTGCAACGGCAAGAAACTGTTGCTTCTCTATTAATTGCTCAGAAACAGTCGTCACTATTTTTTTCATGCCTGACCCTCATGATTTCTTAACAAGAAAATACCACGAATTGAGACTGAGTTCGTTAAACTATCGCGATGACCGTGTCACCCTCAGAAAAGCATACGCCAATGATGCAGCAATACCTGAGCATCAAAGCTCAGAATGCTGATAAGTTATTATTCTATCGTATGGGCGACTTTTATGAGCTATTCATGGAAGATGCTGAACGCGCCGCGAAATTACTAGATTTGACCCTCACCGCACGCGGCAGTTCGAATGGCAAACGCATTCCTATGGCAGGCGTACCGGTTCATGCCGCTGAAGGATACTTGGGTCGATTAGTAAAATCGGGCGAGTCAGTCGCGGTATGCGAACAAGTCAGCGACCCAGCAGCAAGCAAAGGTTTAGTCCAACGTGAAGTGGTGCGCATCGTCACGCCTGGCACAATTACCGATGACAACTTACTCGACCATAAACGCGATAATCATATATGTGCGATTTGTATATTGAACAAAACCATAGGCCTTGCCAGCATTGAATTAAGCTCGGGTGATTTTTTATTACAGTCATTTGAAAATGAGAATGAACTACTAACTGAAGTTGAGCGCTTACAACCGGCAGAAATTATTACTCAAGAACAATCAAGTATTCACTTTACTGATCGCGCCACTCAGACATTAAGTGAATGGTTTTTTGAATTCGATAGCGCACAACGTTTGCTGATCGAACAATTTGGCACGAAAGACCTCACTGGCTTTGGCTGTGACAATATGCCAGTTGCGGTAAGTGCGGCAGGCGCACTACTTCAGTATGTCAAAGATACCCAACGCAAATCATTGCCCCATATCACTGGCTTACGCATACAACAACATCATGAATATATTGTTGTTGATGCGATTAGTCGTAAGAATTTGGAAATCGATCAATCTATTGATGGTGACAAAAAGAACTGCTTAACGGGCATTATTGATCAAACAAAAACGGCGATGGGTGCTCGCTGTCTGCGTCGCTGGTTGGGCCAACCGACTTTAAACTTCAATGTTATTCAACATCGTTACCAAGTAATAGACGACTTTATCCACAATAAAGTTTATTTCGACCTACAAGAACAGCTACAAGTAATTTCTGACATAGAACGCATACGTGCGAGAATTGCGATTCAAACTGCACGACCTCGTGATCTATCGGCATTACGCGACTCTCTACTTCAAATACCAAACATTCAAATACTATGTGCCACGACAAGTACTGACCATATAAAAATCCTACTTGAAAAACTTTCACTGCCTGATTCTCTCTTATCACTATTAACAGATTCTCTAAAAGAAGAACCCGCTGCACTCATTAAGGATGGCGGCGTTATTGCACAAGGCTATGATTCTGAACTTGATGAATTACGAGCTTTACACACCAACGCAGATGATTACTTACTTCAACTAGAACAACGCGAACAACAATCAACAGGGTTATCTACATTAAAAGTTGCCTATAACCGCGTGCATGGTTATTACATTGAAGTCAGCAAAGCACAAGCTAACAACATTCCTGATCGTTACACTCGACGTCAAACCTTAAAAAATGTTGAACGTTATATCACGTCTGAACTTAAAGAATTTGAAGACAAAGTACTCAGCGCCAAAGAACGTGCATTGAATCGAGAGAAATATTTATATGATGAGCTTCTTAATAAATTGCTGGATTATTTAAACACCCTGCAATCGATTGCTAATGCCATTGCGGAGTTAGATGTACTTGCGTGTTTTGCTCGAGTTGCAATTGAATACGATTATGTACAACCGCAATTACAAAGTGATATCGGCGTAAAAATTGAGAAAGGTCGACATCCAGTAATTGAAAGGATTCAATCACATCCATTTGTTGCCAATGATATTTCACTATCCCCTGAGGCAAGATTATTGATGATTACCGGTCCCAATATGGGTGGCAAATCAACCTATATGCGTCAAACTGCTTTAATTACAATATTAGCGTTTGCTGGATGTTATGTCCCTGCTGCATCGGCGACCTTAGGCCCAGTCGATCGTATATTTACACGCGTGGGTGCAGCGGATGATTTAAGCACAGGCCGTTCAACCTTTATGGTTGAAATGACCGAAGCTGCCAACATTCTTAACAATGCGACTGAAAAAAGTCTAGTGTTAATGGATGAAATTGGACGAGGCACCAGTACATTCGATGGTTTATCACTAGCATGGGGTTGCGCTGAACACTTATTAACAAATAATCGCGCATTAACTACCTTTGCGACTCATTACTTTGAACTCACCACACTGGCTAGCGAACTGGAAGGCGCGGTCAATATTCATATTGATGCTGTCGAGCATGATGATGAAATCATATTTTTACACAGTGTGAAACCAGGGCCGGCTAATCAAAGTTATGGTTTACAAGTGGCACAACTCGCAGGAGTTCCCAAAAGTGTCATTCGTACCGCCAAGCAACGTCTTGCCTTATTAGAAGAACAATCTCATAAACATGATTCAATACAAACTGAAATGCCTTTATTTATCAACGAACCAGATATACATCCTGTTGTGGAGTTAATTGAAGAATTAGACCCGAATGAGCTGAGTCCTAAACAAGCATTGGAACTTCTATATAAATTAAAGAATTTAGAAGAAAAAAATTAATTATCTATTCGAGATCCAGCAAGCCTGATAAGGCTCAAGTATAATCTTTTCATCGATACCACTATATTCCTTGCCGCTAATGAGATCTCGCCAAACATGAGTACCAATTAAGTTAATATCAGATAATGATAACTGCATAGGCTCATCCGAAATATTATTAATACTGAATATATTTTGACTACGATCCATACTCTGTCTCCAAAACCCAAATATCTTATGACCTAGGTGCAATGTGAATTGTGTTGCATTTGGGTGAAATGCAGGTTGCCGACGACGAATCTCAATTAGCTCTTTTAAACGCTCAAACACACGCGCATGTTGGCTAGTAGAATCATTAAGCGCTTTTTCCAATTTGTCTATTTCCCATCGATGACGATTGATACTGCGATTTCTTTTTGTATATTCCAATTTTTCATAGTCATTTCCTGTGGCAAACAAACTATGAATATAAAACGCAGGTATGCCTTCTAATGCCAGCATAACAGCATGTGCACATATGAATCGGTCTTCTCCATATTCATCTTTGCCCTTTAAGGTTCCCTGTAATGCATCATACAAGGCAATATTTATTTCATATGGTCGCGGTTCTCCATCTGAGCCAGTGCGCCATGAAATCTTACCGCCAAACTCTTCCATGGTTTTTGTAAGCACAGAAATCTCCTCATGACTTAACAAACCTTTTGCGGGACGTAATCCAATACCATCATGAGAGGCAATAAAATTAAAAAACGATGTGCCTAATTGAGCAGGCGGCATACTCATCATCCATTGCTTTAAGTAACTACAGTCGCCAGTTAGAAATGTATTGAGCAATAAAGGCGGCAATGAAAAGTTATAGATACAATGTGCTTCATTACCATTCCCGAAATAAGCAAGATTTTCTCGGTTTGGAATATTTGTTTCAGTGATAATCACAGCATCAGGACGGATATGCTCAATAACGGTTCTTAATAAACGAACAATTTCATGTGTTTGATGCAAGTTTAGACAATTTGTCCCAATTATTTTCCATATGAAAGCAATTGCATCCAAACGAAAAATTCGAATACCATTATCAATATAAAAACGAACGATTTTTATAATTTCAATAAGCAGTTCTGGATTTTCAAAGTTAAGATCAACTTGATCATGACTAAACGTGCACCAAACATATTTTACTCCGTCACTTGTCTCAACCTCTCTAAGCAAATCATTTGTGCGTGGACGTACGACGTTTGACAAATCTTCATGAGGCGACACCGTGAAGAAATAGTCATTTCCAGGATTCTTATTTTTACGAAAATTATCAAACCATTGGCTGCGACCGGAGCAATGGTTTATTACCAAATCCGCCATGAGATGATAATCATCTGCAATGGATTGTATTTCTTTCCAGTCACCTAATGATTCATTCACACTGGTATAGTCGATAACAGCAAAGCCATCATCGGAACTAAAGGGGAAAAAAGGCAAAATATGAACTATATTGACTACACCTTTAAGATACTTATCTAGAAATATCTTTAAAGTGTGCAAAGGAATTTGATCTGAATCTATGACACTGTCGCCATATGTAATCATGGCAACATCGCTTTCATCCCAATAGTCTATACATGCTTCTAAATCATTTTTATAATCTTCCAGCTTTGCTGCATACAAAATACTCTGTGCGATCTGCTCGTACTGATCGACACCTTTGATATCGCGGTATATTTCTTCAACATGCAGGCAGATACGCTGCTTTAAAGCTCGTAATTGTTCAGTCATTTAAATAATACTACTTAGAAAATTCTTTATTATCTTCTTCTACAGCGTCACGCAAACGCGAGAATACATCTGGCACTGCACTGGCAACTCTATTCCAGCTTGGGATAAAGGGTGTCTCTAATGGACTTTCAAGAAAACGCTGTCCTGCATGTACTAGGTTTTCTGCAAATGCTTCTACTGCCAATTCTTCAGTATGTATATCATGGTCGAGCCCATTGAATCGGGCATCATTATGATAGGTTTCAACAAAGTCCAAAGCGATACGCAAGTATGTCGCTTTGATAGTACGGAATGTTTCAACAGAGAAGACGTTACCTTGAGTTGCCATTTTACGAAATACAGCTTTAGCAATATCAATCGACATTTTAGATAATCCAGCTTTTTTATCCTGCAAGGATAAATCTTGATGTTTGTGATCATATGCGTCAGCAATTTCTACCTGACATAAACGGTTATGTGCGTAGTTTCGGTGCATTTCAGATAGCACACCAATTTCTAGACCCCAATCACTTGGTATACGTATATCAACTAGAACATCAGTACGAAATGAGAACTCACCCGCCAATGGGTAACGAAAACTATCCATAAAATCCAGATAATCACTAGGACCTACAACGCGCTTCAAAGCACGTAGTAATGGTGTAACAAACAAGCGGCTAACACGCCCATTAATTTTTCCATTGGCCACTCTTGAATAGTAACCTTTACAAAACTCATAATTGAACCGAGGGTTTGCAACAGGATAAATCAAGCGCGCCAATAATTCTCTTTTGTACGTTAAAATATCACAATCATGTAACGCGACAGAATCAGTTTTACCTGAGGCTAATACATAGCCCATGCAATACCATACATTCCGCCCTTTACCCATTTCAGTTGGCGCTAAATTCTGTTCCTGCAAACTTTCATTTAACGCTTTTAAGCGTGGACCATCATTCCATAGGACACGATGAGGCTGTGGTAGTTGATTGAAGAATTTAAGTGCATGGCGATATTCATCTTCATTGGCCCGATCTAAGCCAATTACAATTTGATTCAAATAAGGAGCCTTTTCTAAAACTTTTATGATATTAGGCAAGGCATCCGTATCAAGCTCTGAATATAAAGATGGCAGGATTAATCCTAGCCGACGTTGACGACTAAAATTCTCAAGTTCAGTTTCTAGTTCATGTAGAGAACGGTTTGTTAAATTATGCAGAGTGGTCACAATTCCACTCTGGTGAAAATCGCTCATATTTATCCTTTATTATCGAGCTTAATTCCTAGCTTTTTTATTATATTTGTAACACCTTCAACCCAGCCTTTGGGCCCCAGCGCCTGAGTTTTATATATATTATCACTCGCGGCAGGAAACTGATGTGATGGCGATTTTATGAGAATACCGTAATCCGCAGCTTCCAACATGGCCATATCATTTTCGCTATCGCCCAATCCAATGCTGACACAATTACGCTCAATATTACTGCTTTGATACATATCCATGAGCCATCTTAAGGCTAGGCCTTTGTCGCAATAACCCGACAAATGCACAAAACGCCCACCTTTAAGAAGTTTCCCACCTTCTTGCTCAATACTTTTCTTAAAAATATCAAACTCTTGCTCTGACCCCAACCATTTTAATGGCTCACCATATCGTCGCTCGCTGGCGAGGCTGGCCTGATCATGATTTAAACCGGTCATTTCAGCAATTTTCTTTATACCAGCTTCCTGGAAAGTGATGAATGCATCATTAGGGGGCGATTTTTGCCTCTGTAAGATGGATTGCCAATGATCTCGGCCTTCAACAAATTCTTTAACCAGATAGCCATCACTTTCAAGAACGTCACTTGGAACTTGCTTGAAGTAATTAGCCGGTAAATAAATAGCAGCTCCATTTTCAATCACAAAGGGTTGATGATTATTCAGCTCCGCGCG
>JBCDBX010000049.1:0-13762 GCA_039182865.1 Pseudomonadota bacterium | reverse complement strand
TTCTAATTCAATGTTTCTCGAAAACATGTAAATATTTGCGTCGCAAACTTGTTTTACAAGCTGATTGCTAACTAACTTAGCTATTTGCATGCTCTTGAGAATCTAGTTCTAGAGAAGCTTTGCATCTTTCATAATAAGATTTTGCTTTTTGCAAAATTTTTTGGGAAATTCTAATGTCTGGGTAGCTCTTTGTTTTGATTAATTTTCTTGCGTGAATTTTTTCCGAGGGGTCGCCATATCCTGGTTTGCCCGTATTATCAAACTCTGTGTAACTATTGTTCAAAGGCGTAGGTAGATCTAGCCAGTTTGTTAGGTTCTCCAAAACAAAATTTGTTTCATCTAATAGATCATCTGATTCTATGAAGAAATAGTTGCCATTTAGAATCTTTGAAAACTCTGTCAGATGTAAAAGTCGAGAACAATAGTATTCAGAGGCCATCTCTGGGTTCTTATACCATTCAATATTAGTAATATTTCCCATATTTATAATGCTCTTTATTGTGCTTTCAGGTTTTCTCAATAGAAAAATAAATTTAGGTGTTGTGGTCTCTAATACTCTATCTGATATTTTCAATTTGTTATGTAGAAGCTTGTCGAGTAAATATTTGTTTCTTAGATCGCATTTCAATTCATTATAGATATTGATTCTCATTTTGATTATATCTATGTAACTAGAATAAGAGTTATGCAATTCACTATAACCGCAAATATTATCGTTGCTTCCTAAAATATGAGATAAAACTGAAGATCGGCTCCTCATATGACTAAGCATGAATAAATATTTTGAGTGACCAGTTATAACGCCAGGTTTAAGTATAAGCGTAGTACATTTTCTTACTTTGCTTGAAATTGACATATATAACTCGGATATGTATGTTGGTTATAATTCGCTTATGATGAGTTGCTATTCTTCGTTATAACATGATGAAGCAGAGAGTCGGTCGAATATTTTGAATCATCATATTTCCATGTCAGTTTAAGCATCGGAATTTCTAGGTTGACTACTTCATTTTCATAACCAGATATATCTTTTGAAAAAATACCCCTCTGCAAAACTAGATGAGGGATATCGGCACTTAAAATTTTCATTTCTTCCCAGATTTGCTTGCAATTTTTATCTTTTGAAATCAATCTTTCGAACATGTAGTGTATTGCAAAATATGGGTATACTTTAAGCACCTTGGTAATTAATGGGTTAAACCACCATCTAGCTGTTTTTTCATTTTTGTTTAAATATTTCGATAATTTCTTCACTAATTTTTTTTTTCTAGTGCTTAGCATGCCAAACTTATTATTAATCCAATATAGTCTTAGTTCCTTATAAAGCTTGTCACATAAGGCGCAATTTTTTTCTGATGCGATAAACCAGCTTGATAATAGTCGATCTGCGCCAGGTTTATGGAAAGTAAAGAAACCTGAACAAGTATACTTATCTATCCAATTATCTAATGGCATTAAACATAGTGTGGTAGCGTCAGCCCAAATCCCACCATAATTGGATAACAACTTAAGTCGAACAATATCTGACTGTTGAGTTAAAGGTATATTTTCTAAAATTTCAGCAGGCATATCTAAATCAACATAGGCATTTAGGTTGGTAGAATCCAAAATAATTACATCCCATGTGGGGTTCTTTCTTACCCATGAGTCAACACATTCTTTAACAATGAAAGGTGCGTCTGATATTCCCTGGTACCATAATAACCAGATTGTTCTTGGTATCACTTTTCTAGTTGCATTCATATGCTGAATTGGTTGATGTTTATGTAGGCATTAAGCTTGGAATCTTTATTGTTAGGTTTATTTTAATATTTTATCAGCGGCTTCTTGGTATTTGGCTTGCGTGTTTTTAATGATTTCATCAGGCAATACTGGACCTGGTGCCTTTTTGTTCCAATCTAATGTTTCAAGATAATCGCGGATATATTGTTTATCAAAGCTACTTGGATTTTCCCCCGGTGTGTAATCATCTGCCGGCCAGAAGCGTGAAGAATCTGGTGTAAGTACTTCGTCAATTAAGGTTAAATTGCCTTCGCTATCCAAACCAAATTCAAATTTGGTGTCCGCAATGATAATTCCTTTGCTGAGCGCATATTGAGCGGCATTCTCGTAAAGCTTAATACTGACATCACGAATTTTTTGTGCAACATCCTCACCAATTAAATCAATAGTTTGTTGATATGAAATATTTTCATCATGGTCTCCCACAGCTGCTTTAGTAGATGGAGTAAACAAAGTTTTAGGAAGTTTTCCCGCAAGAGGTATGTCAGCTGGTAATTTAATTCCGCAAACTGATTGTTGCGCTTGATATTCCTTCCATCCTGAACCGATTAAATATCCACGAACAATGGCTTCAACAGGTAATGCATTTAATCTTTTTACAATTACAGCACGTCCCATAACTTGAGCGAGTTCATCTTGAGTAAGATTAAGATCTTCCAGTGTTTTTTCACTCACTTGATTGGAGACTAAATTTTTAAATCGCTCAAACCAGAAGTTAGAAACGTTTGTTAGTAGCGCACCTTTGTAGGGTATAGGGTTAGGCAAAATGACATCAAATGCAGAAATACGATCTGTCGCAACTACTAACATATGGTCAGTATCGACTTCATAGATATCACGCACTTTACCGCGATGCAGTAAAGGTAGAGATGTAAGACTAGTTTGGTGCACAACTTGGGTCATATTGATTCTTGAGGGCGCTCTTAAAAAAGGCGTGGATTGTATGCTAAATATGGCTCAAATCACTAGCCTTTAGTAGTCAAAAAGAGGAAAATGCGCGTTTTTTCTCAGGAACACGCCGAAATATGGCCAAAATAGCAATCATCATGGGAAGCGATAGCGACTGGCCTGTCATGCAGGGAGCCGCTCAGGTACTTGAAGAATTTGGTGTGGAACACGAATGTAAAGTTGTGTCCGCACACCGCACACCGCAGTACTTATATGAGTACGCTTCAAGTGCTAAGGAAAATGGTTTGCATTGCATTATCGCAGGTGCGGGCGGTGCCGCTCACTTGCCTGGGATGACGGCTGCCATTAGTACGGTTCCAGTGTTAGGTGTGCCTGTTCCAAGTAAGCATCTTCAAGGTCAAGATTCTTTACTGTCTATTGTGCAAATGCCGAAAGGTGTACCGGTAGCCACTTTTGCGATTGGTGAAGCGGGCGCAAAGAATGCCGCATTGTTTGCAGTGGCTATGCTGGCAAATAATGATGATGCATTAGCTGAGAAACTCGCTGCTTATAGAAATTCACAATGTGAAGAAGTGCTAAAAAAAGTACTCCCTCCCAAATAATTTTTCATGATCAAACCTGATTCAATACTTGGCATGCTTGGCGGCGGTCAGCTAGGCCGTATGTTTGCGCTGGCAGCGGCAGACATGGGTTATCAAGTATGGGTTTTCGATCCCAATGAAAAAAGTCCTGCAGGTGAAGTGGCATGTCGACATATACATGCGGATTATGATGACTATGAGGCATTAAAAGAATTTGGCAAAGCCTGTTCTGTAGTCACGACCGAATTTGAAAATATTTCTGCTGATACACTTAAGTATTTACAGGACTTTTGTTTGGTATGTCCTAATCCTCATTCCGTGCACATAGCACAAAATCGTATTCGTGAAAAAACATTCGTCAATAACTTAGGTATACCAACATCACCATTTTTAGAGATCAATCAACATGATGATTTAGATCAGGCAACTCATTTAAATTGGCCATGTATTTTAAAAACTGCCGAATTTGGTTATGACGGCAAAGGCCAGCAAGTTGTCGACAATCTTGCAGACGCCAAACTTGCTTTTAAAACGCTTGGTGAAATCCCTTGTATTTTAGAAGAAAAAGTTAACTTACATTGTGAAATTTCTGTGGTGCTTGGACGAAATCAATCAGGTGAAGTTTGCTATTTTCCCATCGCACGCAATGAACATAAGGATGGCATTTTGCATATCAGTACAGTGCCTGCAGAAGTGTCTTCAGAATTACAAACTTATGCGTGTGAAATTGCACATCGTATTGCAGAAGAATTAGATTATGTAGGAATTTTTACGGTTGAATATTTTGTCGATGAAGATGATCAATTACTGGTAAATGAGATAGCGCCACGTGTTCATAATAGTGGGCACTATACGATGGATGCCTGCAATATTTCTCAATTTGAACAACAAGTCCGTATGATTTGTGGATGGACTCCCGCTGATACTACAAATTATTGCGCAGTCGCGATGGTGAATATCCTAGGCGATGCATGGAAAGATAATGTACTGCCTGCTAATGCATTGTTTGAAGACGTGAATGTAAAAGTACACCTGTATGGTAAATCAGGCGCAAAGCCGGGGCGCAAGATGGGGCACTTTAATGTGCTAAGTGAAAATATCACTGAAGTACGTCAACATGCAGAACAAGTCTATAGACGATTAATGGGAATGGAATAAGCATGCAAGATTCTTTCAAGGCTTTTCGTATTCATGCGAACAAAGAATTTGAGCGTGCAGGTATTGAGGAACTCCATCTCGATGATTTATCTTCTGGCAAAGTCGTCGTAAAAGTTGAATATTCGAGTATCAATTATAAAGATGTACTTGCAGGCACTGGCAAGGGAAAAATATTACGCGCATCACCATTGAATGGCGGGATTGACTTAGCAGGTGTGGTTGTTTCGTCAAGCGATGATAGATTCAAGCAAGGTCAATCTGTATTAGCGAATGGTAGTGGCTTGAGTGAGGCGCATGATGGAGGTTATAGCGAGTATGCGCGTGTGCCCTCCGACTGGCTTGTGCCTATACCTGAAGGATTGAACGCAAAGACCGCCATGATCTTAGGTACTGCGGGTTTCACTGCAGCACTCGCATTGCAACGTTTGCAAGATAATCATCAATCACCCGATCATGGCCCTATCTTAGTGACAGGGGCAACAGGTGGGGTAGGTAGTTTTGCTATCCAGCTTTTAAGTCAGCAGGGTTACGAAGTTGTCGCTATGACGAGAAAAAGTCACCAGGAAAATTACCTTAAATCGCTTGGTGCTAATGACATTATTCATCCTGATGAAATAAAAAAAGATAAATCACCCTTGCATAAAGGGTCATGGGGCGGTGCGATCGATAATTTAGGGGGTGATGTACTAGCGTGGCTGACGAAATGCGTAAAACCTTGGGGGAATGTTGTAAGTATTGGGATGGCTGGAGGGGTCTGTGTAGAAACGACCACGATGCCATTTATATTGCGTGCGGTATCAGTATTGGGCGTCGCTTCGGCGGCATGCCCGCAACCATTACGCAAGACAGTGTGGTCAAAGCTTGGAAGTGAATGGCGTCCGCATAACTTAAATCAAGTTTGTGCAGGAGAAGTTTCACTTAATGACTTGCCTAAAACTTTTGAAAAAGTTTTAGCTGGAGACCACATTGGAAGGTATATCGTATGTTTGTAAATCACTATAAAACATTTATATTACTACTCGCATCATTCGGATTTATTTTTACAACTTTAATCACCACGGCAAAAGAAAAACAGTCTTATCCTTTGCCAGAATTCACTGAAAATGCATTAGAAGACTGGATCAATTCCCCACCTCTGAGTGTGTCTGATCTCGAAGGCAAAGTTGTCATGTTGGATATATGGACATACGGGTGTTGGAATTGCTATCGCTCTATTCCTTGGATGTTAACTTTGGAGGAACGCTTTGGTAAAGATCGTTTCCAGATTATAGGTATACACACCCCTGAATTTGATCATGAGCATGAACGTAAAAATGTGATTGCTAAAACACGTGAATTCAACGTCACTCATCCTGTCATGATGGATAACGATTTTAGTTATTGGAAAGCGTTACGCAATCGTTACTGGCCAACCTTCTATATTGTCGATAAGCAAGGCGATGTGCGAGGTGTATTTATTGGTGAAACACATGAAAATACTGCACGTGCCAATCAGATGGAATCGTTGATTGCTCAACTTTTGCAAGAGTAAATTTTAACTGCCAAAGAAGGCGTAAGAAATAAAGATTGCGGTGGTGATGCCTGCTGCATCCGCAAGTAATCCGCAGGTCATAGCGTAGCGAATTTTGGTAATGCCAACAGCACCACAATAAACGGCGAGCACATAAAAAGTCGTTTCGGTGCTGCCTTGCATAACGGCAGCCACTTTGGCAGGAAATGAATCGACTCCTTGGTTTTGCATGACTTCTATCATCGCGGCTCTGGCACCACTTCCACTAAAAGGTTTCATAATTGCAGTTGGGAGTGCGTCGACAAAGTTAGTATCAATCTGAAAGTGCTGTAAACCATTACTGATAATAGTTAAAAAACCAGTTAGAACTCCACTAGCACGTAATAGAGCAATTGCTAATAACATGGCGATCAAGTATGGGATTAATTTAATCGCTGTTTCAAATCCTTGCTTGGCTCCTTCAATAAACGAATCATATACATTTATTTTTTTGACCCATCCTGTGATAAGAAATAAAGCGACGACTGCAAATAATATTAAGTTAGCAAATATCTGTGCATGTATGCTCATATCTTCCTTTGGTAAAGAAAGAAAATAAGCTGCCAATAAAATAGGTGCGGCACTAAATGCCGCTAAATAAATTAATACCGTCTTGTTGAGTAAAGGCAGTTTTTGCACATAGGCGACACTGAGTAAACCGACCAATGTCGATGCAAAGGTTGAAATTAAGATGGGTATGAATACTTCTGTTGGATGTGCAGCTCCTTGCTGTGCTCGGTATAAAAAAACTGTTACTGGAATGACAGTTACTGCTGAAGTATTGAGAACAAGAAATAGAATTTGCGCATTTGATAAAGTATCGGACGAGTCATTAACGGATTGCAGATCTTTCATCGCTTTGATGCCTAAAGGTGTTGCAGCATTATCCAAGCCTAAGGCATTAGCACCTAAATTCATTGTCATGGATCCGATAGCGGGGTGCTTAGGAGGCAGTTCCGGCATCAATTTTTGGAAGAATGGTGTCAGAATATTTGCGATGTTATCAATGATGCCTGCATGTTCTGCAATTTTAAAAAACCCAAGCCATACAGCCATTAAACCTATCAACCCAATGGCGATCTCAACACTTAAACCCGCTGTATCAAATAGTGTGGCAATTGCATGATTGAATATTTCGGTATTACCGTGGAAGACTAATTGAATAATACACGCTAAAAAAGAGATAACTATGCAGCCAGACCAAAACCAGGCTAGCATTATTTTCCTATTGCCAAAAAGTAAGGTAACCAACCCAAAATCATAAACGCGACTACTCCTAATTCCATGTACATAATACGTCTATATTTTTTGCTTTCTTCACCTTCGGAGTCACTTGCACGTATTTTCGACATGAGGGCATCAAATAAAATAACCATCATTATGATAGGCGCGGCTGCTGGTGCTACTAAGGTGGAAATCACCTCTATTCCATCTCGAGCTGCACGAGTACCTGGTTCGGGACTTAAAAAAACATCAATAATACCGAGCAATAAAAGCGATGCTCGCAGTAGGCCTAATGATTTAATTAAATTCATATAAATTGTGGCATTGAATGGAGGGCGTATTGTATCAGACAGGCAACTAATCTTAAGCCTTTAGGGTTATTGTGAATGTGAAGGACAATTGTACAATCCCAATGAATTCGAGTCTTGGGATTAATTTTACAGGAGGTACAAATGTTAAAATCCTTAATTATTACTTTGGTTTCTTGCTGGATTTTATTAGCTGCTAGTGCACAGGCAGGTGATGTCGAAGCAGGTAAAGCTAAATCTGCAGTATGTGCAGCATGTCATGGTGGAACAGGCATCAGTCCTACACCTATTTGGCCAAATCTCGCAGGACAGAAAGAGCAATACTTAGTTGCACAAATGAAGGCGTTCAGAGACGGTGATCGAGTAAATGCTCAGATGGCACCAATGGTTCAGAATCTTACGGACGAAGACATCGATAATTTAGCAGCATATTACGCAAGTTTAGCTTGCCAATAAGTGAATTTACAAACAGGTTGCAATATAAAATTTGCAACCTGTTTGCTTAATCATATAGGAATGTGTTCAAAGCCAACTGCAGATATAATGGTAATCAAACCTATGAATAAATTTAGTCCGACAAGTTTTCTGATTTGATTTAAGCTGCTACCTGCCAACTGATAGTTTTCTTCTTTAAGTGATTTTCTTAGTCGCATGTAAGGTGCGAAGAAAACATGTAAAAAAATCAAAATCATAATAATGCCCAGTGCTTGCATGACATGTACGTACCAAGCAACTCCCGCAAAGCCATTAAATGCAGAGAAGATCATCCAATATCCAGTAAATGGAATGATGATAATGGCAAGCCATACCCAGATGAAAAATCTCATTAAAGTTTTTGACCATAAAGTCAAACGCACTGGCGGCTCCAGCAGACTGGCTGCAACGGGACGTAGCGCCATATAAGCGAAAAACATGCCACCGACCCATACAACGGCAGCTAATACATGCAAGGTAATAGCAATAGGGAAGTAATAAAGTTCCATGTTATCGGTTTCCTCTTGTTGTTCTTATTTTATTGATTATGCGTTGTATTTTATAGGATGAATTCTACATGCAAATCGAAGGCACGTGGGTTAAAGTAGCGCCTTTCTCTAGTCGAAGATTCAAAGCATATGGAAAACTGGATTGCGCCATCGATACTTTCTGCCAATTTTGCGTGCCTTGGCGAAGAAGTCGACAATGTGCTTGCCGCAGGTGCCGATATCGTCCATTTTGATGTGATGGATAACCACTATGTGCCTAATCTAACAATCGGGCCATGTGTGTGTGAGGCTTTGCGTAAACATGGTGTTAGCGCACCCATTGATGTGCATTTAATGGCTTCTCCTGTTGATCGATTGATCACAGATTTTGCTGAAGCGGGCGCAAGCTATATAACTTTTCACCCTGAAGCGAGTGATCATGTTGATCGTAGTTTACAACTTGTGCGAGATGCAGGTTGTAAAAGCGGTTTGGTATTTAATCCTGCAACCCCTTTAACTTATCTTGAGTACGTGCTCGATAAAGTTGATATGGTGTTACTAATGTCAGTAAATCCTGGCTTTGGAGGACAGGCATTTATTGAATCATCGCTACAAAAATTAGCCAATGCCAGAAAAATGATTGACCAATCTGGTTTGCCAATACGTCTGGAAATCGACGGCGGAGTAAAAGTCGACAATATAGGTAAAATAAAAGCGGCAGGTGCCGATACATTTGTTGCGGGCTCAGCAATATTCAATTCGAATGATTATCTGAAAACGATCTCTGATATGCGCGCTGAGATTGCAGCAGTCGAGTAGTAGCTATTTAAATTTTAGCACATGGATCAAATTCAAAACGTAAGCGAGGTAGCCAAGGCGAGGCAAAAATATTTTTAAAAACGAAGTGTACGAAATAGTCCATGAGTAATTTAAAAATATTTTTAACAAAGCATTGGCAACGTAGCTAGTTTTGAAAAGATCCATGCCGAATTGGCTTTGCTTTGATCTAGACGGCACACTAGTTGACAGTGTTCCTGATGTTACATTTAGTATTAATGAAATGTTGCAAGCCTTTCAGTTCGATCAAGTGGAAGCGTCACTAGCCCGAAACTGGGTTGGAAATGGTGCTGATAAACTCATTGAACGAGCGCTCGTGCATACGCTAGGGCAAATGCCTGAAAAAAATTTATTTGAGCAAGCAAAAAAACTCTTTTTTACAGCTTACCAAAAAAATCTTGCAGTCAAGACGACTATTTATCCAGGTTGTGTAGATGTTCTAAAGTTTTTTCAACTGCAGAATATTCCACTAGGTTGTGTCACTAATAAACCTCGGCAATTTACACCTCCACTTTTAGAAAAATTAGACCTGGCCCAATATTTTTCTGCTTTGGTATGTGGCGATGACCTTGCTACTAAAAAACCTGACCCCGAGCCCTTGCTCGAGGCCATCCAACAGCTAGGTGGAAAACCTAATAATGGCTACATGGTGGGCGACTCAGAAACCGATATTCTGGCTGCAAGCCGCGCCAGAACGGGTGCAATTTACGTATCCTATGGCTATAATCGCGGCGTCTCGGTTGAGAAGTATCAACCGATCTATATAAATGTGTTAACCGAGCTACAGACTTTATTCAATAGAGATGATGTTTCAACTTCATAGTAAAAATTGGCAACTAAATTACGACTGGCGTTGGCCAGTCAAATAATGTTGCGCCTACTTTCTTTTAACTATGAAAATAAACATCCATGAACAAACAACAATTTTCTGAGCTAGCCAAACAAGGCTATACCCATATTCCTGTATTTCGAGAGGTCGCAGCAGATCTCGATACGCCCCTTAGTGCTTATTTAAAACTCGCTAATAATACTAATAGTTTTTTATTTGAATCCGTACACGGTGGCGAACGTTGGGGTAGATATTCCATCATTGGTTTACAGTGCAATGAATATTTACAAGTCCATGAGCAGCAAATTACAGTTTATAAAGACGGTAAATTAGCTGAGCAAATAGAACAAGACGATCCTCTTCAATGGATCGATCAGTATCGTGAACGATTTAGTGTGCCATTAATAGATAATATTCCACGTTTTATAGGTGGATTGGTTGGATATTTTGGTTACGACACTATTCGATATATCGAACCAAAACTTGGAAATTGCACAAAGCCTGATGAATTTAAAACAGCCGATATCATGCTAATGGTATCGACCGAATTTTTAGTCTTCGACAATTTAAAAGGTTCGGTTTATATCATTGTACTAGCGCCTTGCGCACAAGAAAATTCTTTTGAGTTTGCACAAACTAGAATCAATGATATTGCCTCAGGACTGCAAGAAAATATGCCTTTGCAACCGTTAGATGTTGCGCAAGAGAATGTCAAAGAACTGGATTTTGTATCCGGCTTTAGTGAGCAAGGATTTAAAGATGCGGTCATTAAAGCAAAAGACTACATAACTGCGGGTGATGTCATGCAAGTTGTGTTGTCGCAGCGTCTTAATGCGAACTTTCAAGGTAAATCAATTGATGTTTATCGTCATCTGCGACGCTTAAATCCATCACCCTATATGTATTATTTGAATATGGGTGATTTTGAAATTGTAGGTTCTTCTCCAGAAATCTTAGTCAGGCAAGATAATAATGAAGTCACTGTGAGACCTATTGCAGGAACACGACCACGTGGCAAAGATGAGCAACAAGATCTCGCACTGGAACAAGAACTATTAGCCGATCCTAAAGAATTAGCGGAGCATTTGATGCTAATTGATTTAGGCCGAAATGATATTGGCAGAATTGCACAAGTGGGCACGGTTGAACTGACTGATAAAATGATCGTTGAGCGATATTCACATGTCATGCATATTGTATCGAATGTTAAAGGCATGCTCGCATCCGGTCAGTCTTGTATCGATGTATTACGCGCCACTTTTCCTGCGGGCACTGTGTCCGGCGCGCCAAAAATTCGTGCAATGGAAATCATCGACGAATTAGAACCGATTAAGCGCGGTGTTTACTCCGGTGCCATCGGTTATATCTCATGGCAGGGAGATATGGATACCGCGATTGCGATTCGTACGGCTGTGATTAAAGACGGGACTATTTCGGTTCAAGCGGGAGCAGGTATTGTGTACGATTCGGTACCGGATAATGAATGGGTAGAGACATTGAATAAAGCAAAAGCAGTCTTGAAAGCCGCCGCTTGGGCAGAGCAGGTGCAATCATGATTTTGATGATCGACAACTACGACTCATTTACTTATAACTTAGTCCAATATTTTGGTGAGCTTGAACAGCAAGTCAAAGTGGTGCGTAATGATCAAATCGGTATTCAAGAAATTGACCAGCTAAAACCCGATCACATTGTGCTATCACCCGGGCCATGTACGCCAAATGAAGCCGGTGTTTCTCTCGAAGTGGTGAATAACTTTGCCGGTAAAATCCCAATCCTGGGTGTATGTTTAGGTCATCAAACAATCGGGCAAGCCTTTGGTGGCAGAATTGTTCGTGCAAATGACATTATGCATGGTAAAACATCGCCTGTTTTTCATCATAATAAGCACGCATTTGAAAATTGCAGCTTGCCGTTTACGGCAACGCGTTATCATTCGCTCGTGATCGAACAAGCAACCATACCAGATTGCCTTGAGGTGACTGCTTGGACTCAAAAAGATAACGGCGATATGGATGAAATTATGGGGGTGCGGCATAAAGAGCTCGCAGTTGAAGGGGTGCAGTTTCATCCAGAATCCATACTGACTGACTTTGGTCATCACTTATTACAAAACTTTATACAACAGAACTAATCATTATGAGTATTACAATTCAGCAAGCACTGGAAAAAGTGCTGGATCATAACGACCTTTTACCAGAACAAATGGAATCGGTGATGAGCCAGATCATGCAAGGTGAAGCAACGCCTTCACAGATTGCAGGTTTTGTCATTGCACTGCGCATGAAAGGTGAATCAGTCAATGAGTTAGCGGCTGCGGCAAAAGTCATGCGCCATCTTTCCACTAAAGTAGAAGTCGGTTTGGAAGACTTAGTCGATACCTGCGGTACCGGCGGTGATGGTTCTAAAACATTCAATATTTCGACTGCTTCAGCAATTGTTGCCGCAAGTGCGGGTGTTAGTATCGCCAAACATGGTAACCGCTCTGTATCGAGTAAATCAGGCAGCGCCGATGTATTAGAAGCACTCGGTGTGAAATTAGATTTAGAACCTAAAGATGTCGCGAGGTGTGTTAAAGATGTCGGCATAGGTTTTATGTTCGCACCCATGCACCATAGCAGCATGAAACATGCAGCAGTGCCTCGCAAAGAATTAGCTGTACGAACTTTGTTTAATCTACTTGGACCGTTAACCAATCCAGCGGGAGCACAACGACAGGTCATGGGAGTGTTTGATAATACTTGGCTTGAACCAGTTGCGAATGTGCTAAAAACATTAGGTGCAAAAAAAGCGCTAGTTGTTCATTCAGAAGATGGCTTGGATGAACTCAGTATTGCCGCGCCAAGTAATGTGACTGAATTAAATAATGGAGATATTAAGTCTTATCAAGTAACACCAGAAGAGATGGGTTTATCACGTTCTAGTCTTGACGATATACAAGTCGAAGATGTCTCTCAAAGTGCCGACATAATTAAAAATATTCTAGATGGAAAACTAGGTGTTGCAGCTGATATCGTCGCTTTAAATGCGGGTGCGGCAATTTATGTTGCTGATAAGACTGAAACCTTAGAAGTTGGCGTTCGAACAGCACAAGAGAGAATTCGCTCAGGTGCTGCCAAAGAAAAGCTCAGCCAACTTATCTTATTTACAAATCAATAAACAAAATGTCAGAAACAAGACCCGAAATACTAAATAAAATTCTTGCCCATAAAGAAAAAGAAATCGCTGAAAAGCAACAACGTGTACCGCTGTCGCAAATGCAGGAGTGGGCCAAAGAAGGCGATGTTAAACGTCCATTTGAAATGATGCTGCGTGGTGCGGTGAGTGCAAATAAAGCGGCCGTCATCGCAGAAATTAAACGTGCTTCTCCTAGTAAAGGTATTCTGCGAGAAGATTTTGATCCGATGGCGATTGCACGCAGTTATCAATTTGGTGGTGCGACTTGTTTATCGGTATTAACAGATAACGAATTCTTTAAAGGTGGTGGACCTGTGCTTGAACTAGCACGAAAAGCCTGTTCGCTGCCCGCGTTACGTAAAGACTTTATTATCGATCCTTTTCAAGTGTATGAGTCGCGTGTGTTAGGTGCGGATTGTATGTTGCTGATTGTATCTGCTTTGGAT
>JBCDBX010000048.1:0-14206 GCA_039182865.1 Pseudomonadota bacterium | reverse complement strand
TTTCATATTCAGCAGAATTGATCACCTCACGTAAAGATTTTTCGCTATCACCCACAATAAAATGTAAATGATACTTAACATCGTTATTCTCACATTTTTGTTTAATGCGTTTAATGGTTGCTTCACTTTCTTTACGCAATTCATTTTCTAAATGTTGTTTGAATCGGTCTCGACTGACACCATTGTTAAGCCAATCATCACCAGTCATATCCATCCACCAAGAGGGTACAACATAGAGATGATGTATTTCATCCTCAGACTTACATGCTGCTAAAGCCGCTTTCTCAGCTGCCAACGCACCTTGTGAGCCATGGCTCGCTAATAAATATCGATGCATATTTTTTTAGACAAAGAAGTAAACAGATGCAGCAATTATTAAAGAAATCACCAACGCAATAAAATCTTCTAGGCGGTCACTGCTAAAGATTGACAATGCCGTACCTCGATCAAATTTATTTTCATCACTCATGCTTCACCTCAAATAGTTTCTTCTACAAAAAGTAGAACAACAATTAATGACAATACTGCTTTTAGTAATCCGACAATTCCACCAATGACCGCGGGTTGGCCACCGGCTTGCCTCATAGCACTGACAGTTATCTGCATTCCTAAACCCACTAAGCCAAAGGCAAATAACCATGTGATCAACTCGCGAAAGACTCTTATTTTTGCAGCCTCATGACGAACATGTTTATGGGCATCAGCAAGGATACTATTAGCCTCCTCAGATAAAATTCCTGAATTAATTAATCCACGAATTTCGTCATCATCGTCAATCGACATTATTTTTTTATTTTGGACTAATCTATCGAAGGCTTGCTTTTGATCGTCTCGTTCAATTTTATCGGTTTGAGAGAGTAGAATCGCAAGCTGATCGGTGCTTAAAAGATCTTCCTCAGCAATATCATTATCAAAGTATTTACCTTGATAGTGTTGCGCAGGTGCAAAAATCCCAGTAGATGAAAGTGCAAACATTAAAATAAACCCAAGCACAAATACTGGAAATTTTTCTATCACTACACGACCAACACTGACCTCTTGCGTAGTTTGTTCTTGCTTGACATACCAAAGCGCAAGCCACAACACGATAATCGGCAAGAATAAGACTCGCGTTATATTAAATATCTCAGCAACTTTAAGTGTTTCTATACCATCAGGTTGAAAAGCTAAAGCGGCCCCTGCGACTTGTGCAGAGTTTAAAATACCTGTTCCTGCCCATGCGCCAAACTGAACGTAACCCATTCCCATCAGATGCCCAATAATCGGGAACACAAACATACAACCGACACCCCATAACAAGATTGTGCCAATGGTATAAGCAATCTCAACTGACTTTGCTTTGACAACAGGAGACGCAGCTACAGTGGCTGATACACCGCATACCCCTATGCCTGCGGATAGCACACCACCCATAGAATTCGATACTTTACGTAATTTACTCAGCCATAACACAACACCTACTGAACCCAGAACAAATACTCCGACTAGGACTACAGATAATTTACCCAACTGCTTCAACTCAGCTAGGCTATATAAAGTGCCTAATAAGATAACCCCTGTCTTTAATCCCAAGCGTGAGAGTCGTACACCATGCTGGGCCCATTCAGGCACTGAAAATACATTGACAATAATTATGCCGGTGACAATACCAATAACAATATAATTTAATCCAAGTAACTCATGTATGTACTTGCCAGTCTCCCCAACCTCACCAAATGATCTGCCTAATACAGCAATTTCAGGTGCTAGGAACCACCTGACTAACATTGTGATGATGAGTATGAACATACCTCCAGCAACTGTCCCTAAAAAATAATCGACATTGCCTTCTTTATGTTTACCCAGCCATGCCCATAAACCCAACACAAATGAAACAACACCAAAATACAGAGCTAGGGTTGTTATCTCGCCTGCGTATTTTTCTGCTGTACCAAGATGATTTAATACAGGCGCCATCATTCCACTCGTGGTTAGCCACCAGATTCCTAACATTACTAGACCGATGATAAAGAGCGCGGGTGTTTTACGGGTATAAATCATTTCTTACCTCGATATACTGTTATACAAATTATTAGAGGTTGACAGCAAACCTAATACTATTAAGAAATTTATAATGTACTAAAATGTACTTAACCTACAACTTTCACATGCTAACGCAGTTAAATTCATAATTACCACTTGTATTTAAATGAAAATTCCCTTTGTCGCATTTAGTTTGCTATCCATTTCAGTTCTTGCATCTTGTAGTTCATCAGAATCTGATGAATATCTATCCGGATCGACTATGGGTACAAGCTATAGCGTAAATTGGACATCTGCCGATGACTTCCATGATGTCGAATTATTGCAAAATGCCATCGACAATCGTTTAACTCGAATCAATCAACTTATGTCGACTTATGACGAGAACTCTCAACTAAGTGAATTTAATCAATCAAGAGAAAAAGGTTGGCACTTAGTCGATCTAGAACTTGCTCAATTAATAAAACTTGCACTTGAAATATGCCGGCAGAGTAATGGTGCATTCGATGTGACGATTGGCCCTTTAGTGAAGCTATGGAGTTTGGGTGCTGATGATACAAAGTTTTCATATCCAACAGATAGCGAATTAAGCATCACTCAGCAAAATATAGGTTGCCAATATTTAGATGTACGCCTTGATCCCCCGGCTATTTATAAAGATCGTGTTGGTCTTTATGTTGATTTATCTGCAATTGCCAAAGGTTACGGTGTTGATCAAATTGCAAAAATCTTAGATGAATTTCAATTAAATAGTTACTTAGTTGAAATTGGTGGCGAACTCAAAGCCAAGGGCTTAGCTACTCATGGTGAACCATGGAGAGTTGGCATTGAAGCACCAAACTTTGGTCGATCAAATATCGAAGAAGTTATTTCATTAGACAATCATGCTATTGCAACTTCTGGCGACTATAGAGATTATACTGAGCATGAAGGCAAGCAGTATTCTCATATCATTGACCCAAGAAGTGGAAAACCCATCGAACATAGCTTAACTACTGTCACTGTTATTCATAAATCGGCGGCCATAGCAGATGCATGGGCTACCGCATTACTAGTATTAGGCCCTAATCGAGCTCTTGAGATAGCAGAACAACTCGAATTAGCTATTTTTATGATTACACGTGAGGGAATAGGAGTTAAATCAACATTCAATAAAAAAATGAAACCAAATATAGCTAACTAAGAATAGTGACTCGTTGCATTGCAATTAAATATAAAATTCACACTATTGAAATATATTATTCATGAAACTGAAAACTATTGGAGTTATTTTCACTAGCGGCAAACAAGCCATCATCAACATCCGTTGATAAAATTAAAAAGAGAAACTATAACCCCGCTCAATATTAAGCGGGGTTTTTTATTAATCATGAATGACTCTCATACTTTTCCATGGGCCCTTAATAAATCGCCAGTAGAATATCGCGCTATATATCAGGACATTCAAAGTGATAATTGTCCACAGCACTAATAAGTCTGCATCGTAATACTTGATATACAGATAAGATGGCAATACCAAAAATCCGATCGAGACTAAAAAACTCATTTTCATGATAAATCGTGTATCACCAGCGCCTTCTAAAGCACCAAGAAAGACGAGAAAAATAGAGTCGAAAATGCCAAAGAAGGCAATAAATCTCAACAAAACTACTATTAACAAAGCAACACTTTCTTCTTCTGCGATACCACCTCGTATCGCAAATGGCCAAATAAAGATGTCAGGTATTACTAAATACAACAATCCTAATAAGCCAAAGAATGCCACCGCGATATGAATCCCTGACCATGTCGCTTTTTCAGCAATCATGGGTTTATTCTCACCAAGTCTCTGTCCTACCACAACGGTAACGCCTATCATTAAACCGATCATTGGCAAGAAGGAAAGCGCATTAATATTAAATGCGATATTACTTGCAGCCAGTTCTGTTGTTCCTAAAGTCCCAACTATCATTACGAATGCAGTAAATGAGGCCATATCAATAAACAAGCGTAACCCATTAGGAAATCCAAAATAAATAAGTCGGTTAAATAATGAAAGATTGAATCGCCAGGAAGATAATGTTCGATAGCGGTCGCGGCGCTCTTTAGTAAAAATTAACAGTAAAAAAATAATTGTTCCAATGATGACGGCGATATTAGTTGCAACAGCAGCACCTCTTATCCCCATCTCTGGAAAACCGGCAACGCCAAAGATAAGCAAATAATCTAATAGTATATTAATAGATGTGATAGCCAAACTGGCCCACATCACAATCAATGTTTTACCCATACCTGAGAAGAAGCTTGAAAGCGCATTATTAAGTACAAAAAATAATGCCGAATACATGAGTGTTTTAAAGTAAATTACTTCACTCTCGATAACTTTAGGTTCATGACCCAGAATTGAGAAAAAATAATCAGCGCTCAAATATGCAGGTACGACCAAAATTAAAGAACCGACACTAAGATAGATACCTTGCCAAACAATTGAACCAATATTTGATTCTTCTCTAGCACCATAATATTGAGCAACAAATGTGTTGATGTAAGCCGCGGTACCTATGAACAAACACATCAGCGCAAAACTTGCCATTCCAGCTGGTAGTGCAGCGGCAATAGCTTCAGGTGAATACCAAGAAAGAAACATTCGATCGACAAACAACAGAATGCTCCATGCGCCCGTGCTAAGAATCAGAGGTACGGCAATCTTAAGTACTTCTCTGTACCCACCTTCTTTTGCCCAGCGATTTTTAAATGCCACAAGCATGATGTCACCCTAGACTCAAACTCTTGTTATATAGTTTGAATGTGTAAAAATAATTCAAAGAAATAACTATATCCTTTGGTTGTAATGAACCATGTCGAATACTATTTAAAGCAGTGCAGCTAAGAATAGATAATAGAACAGAAGTTCCTAAATAGTGTGTTGAGAACACAACAAACTTTAATGTCAGACGATCTTGCTTATCTTTGGATAATTTTGTTTGAGATCCTGCCGATTTTTTCGACTTCACATTCAACCACGTCACCTGGCAGCAGGTATTCTGGTGGAGTGCGTGCAAACCCAACACCGCTTGGTGTCCCTGTCGCAATAATATCGCCCGCCTCTATCTCGTTCCCTTGAGTTAATACGGAGATTACATGCGGAATTGAAAAGATCTGATGCTTAGTATTGGATTCTTGTTTGATAGTACCATTGACCCAGCAACGCAAATCTAAAGCATGTGGATCAGGAATTTCATCAGCAGTGACAATTACCGGCCCAATTGGACAACACCCTTTATAACTTTTACCAATGTAAAATTGTTTATGCCATTTTTGACGGTCGCGTGCGGTTACGTCATTTAATACGGTATAACCAAACACATAACCGAAAGCATCTTCTTCATTTATCCCCATACCTGATTTACCAATAATCACTGCTAGCTCAACTTCCCAGTCCATTTTTGAAGAAATATTAGTATCGATGTCTATATCACTGAAGGGTCCATTAATAGTGTTTGCCGCTTTTGTAAAAACAACAGGTGAACGAGGCAATTTAACTTCTTCATTCTTTGCTGCTAATGTCTCGCTTACATGATCTTTATAATTGAGCCCGAGGCAAATGACATTCTGTCTTGGCCGAGGAATAGGCGCACACATCATTACTTTGTCCTTTGCAACCAGAACTTCTTCATCAGGATTATGACTAATTGTTTTTAATTGCTCTAAAGCGGGTGTTCCCGCATCTATTAAAGCCAACATTGAGTCAATTGATTGATCCCACTCTGAATGACGTACTGGAAAAAAAATATTTTCATCAAGTTCTACGCCCAAATACTGCCGACCCTCAAACTTACAAGTCACTAATCGCATGTTTCCTCTGCATTTTTATAAAATTAAGTTAATAATCAAGACTTCATGTAAGCTTGACTGGTAAAGACTGGTCTATGCGTAAGCCATTTAATAATTATTCGACCATAGCATGAAAAGAATTATAGTATTTTTATCTATCATTGTAGCGATTATTTTACTTCTCGCTATATTCGATATTGGTGAGTTTTTAACATTAAGTGAATTAAAAGCACACAAAGACCAACTACAATCACTCGTCAATGAAAATCGGGTTATTAGCGGTTTTCTGTTCTTTTTGGGCTATGTTATTGCCACTAGTATTTCGATACCAGGTGCTTTAATTTTCACATTATCAGCAGGCGCTTTATTTGGATTAGTCACAGGCACCATTATTGTGTCGTTTGCTTCAAGTATCGGCGCATTTCTTGCGTTTATTATTGCGCGATTCTTTTTGCATGACTTTGTTCAGAACAAATATGCAGACCGACTGAAAAATATAAATGATAGAGTAGAAAAAGAAGGCGCCTACTATTTGTTATTTTTACGCCTGGTGCCCGCATTTCCGTTTGTATTGGTCAATCTCACTATGGCACTTACATCGATTCGACCTTTAACTTATTACTGGGTCAGTCAGTTGGGCATGTTCCCTGCCACTGTTGTTTATGTGAATGCAGGAACACAACTTGCGAGCATTGAGTCGCCCGAAGACATTTTATCCCCCTCTGTGTTACTCGCATTTATATTACTTGGCATACTCCCATTACTAACAAAACATTTCGTTAATATGTTGCATAAAAATCGTGTTTATAAAGGATACAATAAGCCCAAACATTTTGAATATAATACTGTAGTCATAGGTGGTGGATCTGCCGGTCTAGTTGCCGCGTATACAACAAGTACTTTACAGGGAAAGGTAGCACTAATTGAACAAGCAAAGATGGGGGGCGACTGCCTAAATACAGGATGTGTTCCATCAAAATCTATTTTGCGCAGCGCCAAATTTGTCCGTGACATAGAACATTATAAAGACTTTGGATTAACAGATGCCGAGTTCTATTTCGATTTTAAAAATATCATTGATCGAGTTCGCCAAAAAATATCGATTATCGAACCAAAAGACTCTGTCGAACGTTACACCGAACTAGGTGTAGAGTGTAAACAAGGTGAAGCAATATTAAAGTCACCTTGGGAAGTTGAAGTTAATGGCAAAACACTAAGCACAAAAAATATTATTATTGCGACTGGCGGTGAACCCGCTGTACTCCACATCGAAGGCATCAATGATGTGCCTTATTACACCACCGATAATGTATGGGCTATTAATGAACTTCCTCAGAAACTATTAATCATAGGAGCAGGTGTCATTGGTTGCGAGTTAGGTCAAGCATTCGCACGATTAGGTGCCGACGTTCACATTGTTAATAACACAAGCTCTGTATTAGCTAAAGAAGATAGAGAGGCAGCAAGTTTAGTTGAAAAATCGCTTATTAAAGATGGAATAAATCTTTATCATGAATACAAAATTCACTCCTTAGAACAGCAAGGCGATTCATATTTAATGAAAGGAGTTCAGAGAGATAAAAGTATCGATATTGATTTTAGCCATTTATTAATAGCAATAGGTCGAAAACCCAACCTACAAGGTGTAGACACTCTTGATTTAGAAACCGATGACCGCGGCCGTCTCAGTATCAATGAGTATCTACAAACAAACTATCCAAATATATATGCATGCGGCGATGTGGCTAGTGCAACGCAGTATACACATAGCGCTTCTCATCAAGCATGGTATGCAGCATTTAATGCTTTATTCCATCCAATTAAGAAATTTAAATGCAAAATGGATAATATTCCTCGCGCTGTTTTTACCGATCCTGAAATTACAGGCATTGGGATAAGTGAAGAACAAGCGATTGCGCAAAACATTCCATATGATTCTACTACTTTCTCAATGGATGAAATTGATCGAGCAATTACTGATAATGCGACGGAAGGTTTCATCAAAGTCATTACACCTAAAAACAGCGATAAAATTCTAGGAGTGTGTATTGTAGGCGAACATGCTAGTGAATTAATTGCAGAATTTGTGCTTGCTAAAACACATGGACTTGGATTAAATAAAATTTTGCAAACTATCCATATTTATCCCACACGTAGTGAAATTAATCGCATGGTTGCAGGAAAATGGCGGCGTTCAAGATTAACCGAAAATACTGTCAATCTATTAAAAAAATATCAATCCTGGAGGCTTGGTGGCTAGTGCGCGAAACTAAACATCTTTTATTTCCTGGTGACTTCCCTGCAATAAAAAGAAAATCCAGTAACATATTACAAGTTAACCTTGGGTATGTTTGTAATATGTCATGCACACATTGCCATGTAAATGCTGGGCCCAACCGCACCGAAATAATGAGTGATGAAACGCTTGAGATACTTATCGATGTTTTATCAAGAGGAAATTTTTCTTTATTAGACCTCACCGGCGGAGCACCAGAATTGCATCCAAAATTTCGTTATTTGATATCTAAAGCTCATGAGCTTGGCATTCCAGTACGTGATCGTTGCAACTTAACAATCTTATTTGAAACAGAACAAGAAGGCCTTGCCGATTTTCTAGCAACTCATAATGTTGAAATCGTTGCATCTCTACCTTGTTATACTGAAAAGAATGTTAACCAACAACGTGGTAAAGGTGTCTTTCAAGACAGCATCCGTGCGTTAAAATATCTGAATGAAAAAGGTTATGCTCATGATGATAAACTTAAACTTCATCTTGTTTACAATCCTTCAGGCCCTTTATTGCCGCCATCACAAGTATCGCTACAACAAGACTATAAAAGAAATCTAGCAAATGATTTCAACATTCATTTCAACGAATTGTTCGTCATTACCAATATGCCCATTCAACGTTTCGGTAGTACGCTCTTGTCGACAGGCCATTTTGATAGTTACATGGATATATTGCGAAATAGCCACCTTGATGAAAATTTAGGTAATGTAATGTGTAGAGATACAATAAGCGTGGATTGGCAGGGCAATATCTATGATTGCGACTTCAATCAGATGCTCGATCTTTCGATTAATTCTGATCAAGGAGAGAGTCTACATATACGTGACTTATTAAACACTAACCTAGAAGACCACACTATTCAGACTGGTAATCATTGTTATGGCTGTACAGCAGGACAAGGTAGCAGTTGCTCTGGAGCTTTAAACTAAGCACTCATTGAGCTTAAGCGATACAATCAACATATAAGATATTACCACTACAATTCACAAATATAGTTTTGGCGTAATTATGAGATTATTGTCTGTTTGTATTTCTATTGTTCTAACACTCCTAAGCATTAATTCTATACATGCTGCGGGACAAGCAGCACCCGTCAAACCTGTTGTCATTGATATTGTCGAGTTGCGAGAACTGGCACCAACCTCTTTATATTCTGGTTCAGTCATCAGTAAAAATGATGCTCGCCTAGCAGCCGAAGTTGAGGGTCGACTCACATGGGTGGCAGATGTGGGAACAGCTGCAGAAAAAGGAGATGTGGTCGCTACCCTTGATGATACTTTTCTCCAGCAGGAGCGAAGAGAGGAACAAGCTGTGCTTAAAAGTGAGCAGGCAAAGCTTGACCTTTATAGCAAAGATGTCGAACGTTACCAGCGTTTAGTCAAAGAAAATAATGTGGCAGAAAGTCAGTTAGATCAGTCTATCTCAGATCAGACAGTCGCTAGAAGCAATATATTGGCCGCCGAAGCTAAATTGGCACAGCTCAATGAGCGTATTGCCCGTTCAAAATTACGCGCTCCTTTTAATGGCGTAATAACTGAAAGATTTAGTCAAGGTGGCGAATGGGCTCAAAATGGGATGGCGCTTGTTCGGTTAGTTGATTTTCAAGACTCAGAAATCCAGGTACGTGTCCCGCAAAATATATACTCCCTCATTTCTATAGGAGATGTGTTAACAATCATTAATTCAGAAGAACTAATTGAAGCAGAGGTACAAACGATTGTACCTGTAGGCACAACCGCATCGCGGTTATTTGAATTAAGACTAAAACCTCTCTCGCCTATACTGCCAGGTACTTTGGTTCGTGTTGATATTCCTACCGCCCCTCCCAGAGAAGTCCTCTCTATCAACAGAGATGCCCTTGTGATCCGTAAAGATAATATTTCCGTATTTAGAATCAATGGTGAGAATTTAGCTGAGCAAATTTCGGTAAAAACCGGTGTGGGAAACGGAGAATTTATCGAGCTAGTTGGCGACATCGATATTGATGATTTATTGGTGACTCGAGGTGGCGAACGGTTACGACCAGGGGATGAAGTGCAAATTTCGCAATAAAATTTCCAATTTTGTGAACTTTTTCATAATTTTTCTCAAATTAATTCTTGAGTGGTTCTAGTGCAATATTAATACTACCTTCTATAATGTTTTTGTAACTCACTGATAACATAATACAAATAATGGTAATTCCCATTTACGCTAAGCGCGCCAAATCTGATCATAATTCTTAATCAAATACGAATTTTTGCATAACTGCCTGAAACACAATAAGTTCTTGATATTTCATCAAATATTCATCTAATTAATTAGTTTTTTGATTGAAATCAGAGACTGTCTTTGATAAATTTCTCCCACAAGAAGAACTTAATCTATCAAGCAGTAAAACCCATACGCATACAACAGAAGGAAATAGGGGATTTAATTATGACTAAATATATACGCGCTATAGCAGGCGCATTCGTATTGCTAGGACTCTCATTATCTGCTAGCGCAGCAATAGTAGAGACTGACGATCTAATTTTCGACTACGATGACTCAACTTTGTTTGGAACTCTTGTTGTCATAGATTCAGAAGCAAACACTGTACGATTTGTACCTACTGAATTTAAGGCGATCGCTGAAGGTGCGGCAGTCGACAATGCAATTGCAAGTATCTTGGTTACTGTAACAATCAAAGATGACTCAGATTTCGTCTTTCCAGGAGTTCAAATTACTGAAACAGGCGATTTTGTAGTTGGACTTCCAAACGGTGAAAACGGCGCTAACAGCGTTAGAGCTAATTTGTTTACAGAAGTTTTTGGAAATGGTGAAGGCGTCTTGCAAGATACTTTTTTTGAAGATGAAACTACACCAGCTAATCCAGAAGATCCAAATGGCACATTTGAAGTCATGACTTCTCATACTGGCATTTCAGAGTTGTCATCAATAATGCTGTTCATTGAAAACTCTCTGAATGCAACTAATACTGAGATCTCAACCTCTAGCTTTATTGATAAAAAAGGTGTTGAAATCACATTTGTCCCAGTACCTGCAGCTGTATGGTTATTCGGTTCAGTACTTGCAACACTTGGCTTGTTCCGTAAAAGAGCACAAGCGACTGCATAATACAGATAATCATTTGTAAATATTAAAGGGCTCTTTCTAGAGCCCTTTTTTTATGCCTGACTGTTTTATAATGTAAACTTCTATCTAGATTATTTATCTACACATCTGTCACGCTAAAAATAAGAACTGAGTCTTTCTTTTGAGTCCCACTCGATTAGCATTAGATAACCCAACAGCAGGTCTAGTGATAGCCCTGCTAATGATTTTGTTTGGGGTTTTATCTTTGCAATCACTACCTGTTCAGCTCACACCTGAAGTTGAAAGACCAGAAATTACCATCACTACGAACTGGCGAGGAGCAGCGCCAGAAGAAATTGAGTCTGAAATCATTGAGCCACAAGAGGACCAATTACGTGGCTTGCCTGGGATGACAGAACTTCTCTCTGAAGCCAGACAAAACTCTGGAAAAATTACTATTTCATTTGATGTCGATTTCAATCTTGAACGTGGCTTAATCGAGATTATTAATCGCCTTAATCGTGTACCCCAGTATCCCCTGGACGCGGATGAACCGATCTTAAGCACAGCAGGTGGGCGAAGCCGACCCATAGCTTGGTACATCATTAAACCTAATGAAGGTAATACTCGTGATATAGAAACCTATCGGGATTACATCGAAGAAGTCGTCCAATCGCGTTTTGAGCGTGTTCCCGGAGTCGCTCTATCTGAAGTAAGAGGCGGTGAAGAACAAGAAGTCAGGATTACCGTAGATCCCTATCAAGCTGCAGGTATCGAAGTGGATCTTTTGAATACTGCTCGTACAGTTGGCAATAATGAAGATGTCTCAGGCGGTACTGCTGACGTAGGCAAACGTCGGTACATATTAAGGTACACCGGCTCGTTGTCGCCAGAAGAGATGTACAACTTGGTTGTGGATTGGCGTGATGACCAAGCGATATATCTCCGGGATGTTGCCACCGTTGCCATTCAACCGGCAGATAGAGATAACTTTGTTATTACAGGGGGTGATGCTGCAATTGCAGTTAATGCCTATCGTGAAAGTGGCGTCAATGTATTAGATGTAATGGATGATTTACATGTCGCTGTGGTTGAGCTTCGCGATGGGCCACTTAACCGATCCAATCTCACAATTAACCAAGTCTATGATGAAACGGATTACATCCATAGTGCGATGGATCTCTTACGCGATAATCTTGCCGTCGGTATCGGTTTGGCAGTTTTTATACTATGGTGTTTTTTACGTCGCTTCCTTGCAACACTCGTCGTCGCCATCACTATCCCATTATGCTTGTGCATTGCTTTTGTCGTTATCCTGGCGACAGGCAAATCCATTAATGTCATTTCTCTAGCGGCGATGGCTTTTGCTATTGGTATGGTGATGGATGCCGCCATCATAATTTTAGAGAGTATTGTTCGCTTAAAAGAAAAAGGCTATTCAGGTTTTGATGCAGCATTAGAAGGCACCGCGCAAGTTTGGCCGGCTCTATTGACTTCAACCGCGACGACAGTGGCAATCTTCTTACCTGTTTTATTTTTAAAAGATCAAACCGGTCAGTTATTCGCTGATTTAGCTATTGCGATAACGGCTGCGGTCGTTGCATCACTGTTTGTTGCGACCGTCATCATTCCTTCTGCCAGTATGGTGTGGTTAAAAAATACAAACTTCAAAGATAACTTCTCGGCTACCTGGGACAAAATCACAAATATCATTACCAAACTCACGTTCACGACTTTTAATCGCCTCATCATTATTGTTTTACTTATTGCTGTACCAATCACCAGCTCAGTTGCACTTTTTCCAGAACGTGACTTCTTACCTGTCGGTAACCGTAATTTAGTCTTTGGCAATGTCTTACCGCCACCTGGGGTAAATATTGATTATCTCAAGGAAGAGATGGGTGATGTGATTGCCGAGCGTTTAGAGCCTTATATTACAGGCGAGAAAGAACCTAAGATTGCTCATTACTTTTTTGTAGGCAGCTCAGGATCAATATTCATTGGGGGACGAGCAGAAGATCCCAGTAAGGTTAATGAACTCGTCAAGGTTTTCAATCAAGTGGTAAGTGGCTTTCCCGATACCATTGCCTTTGCCACAAAAGCTTCACTATTTTCTGGATTTGGTGCAAATAGAGAAATTGAAGTCAATCTTCAAGGCCGCGACATTGATGCATTGATTGAATCTGGTTTAACTGGATTTTTTGCGATCTCTCAACAAATACCCGGAGCAAGCGTGCGGCCACGTCCCGGCTTGGAGCTGGCTGAACCAGAATTACAATTTGCGCCTCGCGATGACCGCTTACGCGAAGCAGGGTGGACACGGGAAATACTAGGACAAGTTACTCGTATTTTGGGTGATGGCCTGCAAGTCGGCGAATACTTTGATGGGGAAGAGCGTTTAGATATTTTGGTTAGAGTATCTGAGTGGGACACGCCAGAGGATTTATCATCGATTCCGCTATACACACCAAATGCGGGTGTTCTGCCTTTTGGGGAACTAGTGGATATAACCCGAACTGCAGGTCCAGATACTATTCGACGTTTAGATAGACGACGAACAATCACCTTAGAAGTAACACCACCTGAAAACATTTCGCTAGAACAAGCACTAGATACAATTCAAACCAAGGTCGCGCCATTAATTGAACTAACACTGCCAGAAGATGGTGACATTCGTTATGGTGGGTCAGCCGATGGACTTAAAACCGTTTTACAAAATTTAAGTAGCAGTTTTATTGTGGCCTTAATTATTTTGTTTCTATTGATGGCTGCATTATTCAGATCATTTATGGACAGTTTTTTAGTCATTCTGGTTTTACCACTTGCGACTATCGGTGGTGTGTTAGCACTTAGGATTATGGGTCTTACTGCAGATTTATTAACAATGATTGGGTTTATTATTCTTTTAGGCATTGTCGTCAACAATGCGATTCTACTAGTCTATCAAGCTCGAAACTCAGAGCGTGCTGGCATGAGTAGACAAAAAGCAGTGATCAACTCTGTTCGTACACGAATTCGTCCAAT
>JBCDBX010000047.1:0-14551 GCA_039182865.1 Pseudomonadota bacterium | reverse complement strand
CCGACTTGCACAATCCACGCTTGTAAGTTTGGTGAAGTATTTTTAGTAACATTATTTTCAGAGATAACATCTTCTTCTATACTCAGAATAGGTTCGGCCTTGTCAGCCTTACTCGCATTACTGAACTCAGGTGCGGGCATTTTATCTTCGATGACGCTTTCATCAGAAAAAATTAATGTGGGTTCTGGCGGTATGTCCATTTCCATTTTGGTCACAGTTTCCTGTCCAGAGCCATCAAGAATCATTGGTACAAATATCACAGCTAATGCTAATAATACTGTCGCACCAACTATTCTGTATTTAAGGGTAAGTTCCACTATTGCTCACTATTGTAATCAAGCATAGTCATATTCTACCTTAAGACTCGCTTGCCAACACTTCGGAAACAGTAAAAATTGAACCGAATACGAGTATTCGATCACCCTCTTGAGAATCGTTCTGTGCTTGTGAGTAAGCACGTTGAACACTTGGGAATTGTTGAATTTTAGACGCAGAATCCTGCTGTTTAATTGCACGTTTAACATCTTGATATTCCATACCACGCATTGACTGCACGACGGAAACATACCAATTATCAACATGTGGTCGCAGTAACTCAGTGATTCCATGGACATCTTTATCATTTAGAACCGCGAATACCGCAATTGTATTATTTGGTTTAGGAAGCGCCATTAAATTATCAGCCAATGTTCGTGCACTTTCACGATTATGAGCCACATCCAAAATAATCTCACAATGCTTGACTATGCGCTGAAAGCGACCTTCTAGAGTGACTTCACGTAAGCCAGTTTCTATCGCTTCGTAGTTAACAGGTAACTGATCACGAATACAATACAAACCCATGAGTACATTTGCAGCATTTTGAATTTGTACTCCGCCAGACAAATTTGGCATGGGTAGAGCATGCAACTCATAATCTCCAGCTTTAAAAGACCATGAAGACTGGGCGACATTATAGAAATAATCTTGATTAATCTGATAAAGAGTCGATCCAATTCTTTTCGCACTATCTCTAATCGAATCTGGAGGATTAGAGTCTCCACATATTGCGGGCTTGTCTCTTCTGAAAACTCCGGCTTTTTCAAAACCAATCGATTCGCGATTATCACCCAAGTATTCCATATGATCCAAACCAATACTGGTTACCATCGCTAAGTCAGAATCAATAATATTGGTGGCATCTAGGCGACCACCCAGGCCGACTTCCAACACCGCAACATTAATCTTATGTTGATGAAAAATATCTAGGGCAGCTAAGGTAGCAAATTCAAAAAAACTCAGACTAATATTTTCTCGGGCCTTATTGATTCTCGCAAAAGCTGCGCATAACTCATCGTCATTGGCACAGCGTAACCCAATACGCACTCGCTCGTTGTAATGAATGATATGAGGTGAAGTATAGGTGCCAACTTTGTATCCTGCGTGATGGAGAATTGTACTAAACATGGCAACTGAAGATCCTTTTCCGTTAGTACCTGCAACGGTAATCACTTTAAAAGGACTATTGAGCAGACCTAAACGCTCTGCAACGGTACGAATTCTTTCTAGACCTAATTCAATTTCTCGCGCATGCAGAGTTGTTTGCCAAGACAACCATTCATCTATTGATTGATAAGCCATTAGAAAAAATCAATCAGGAAATAATTATATTGAGATTTGAAAACTTGTTTATACGACGCGATCGGTTAACAAGCTTAAAACATTATGGATTCGATCACGTAAATCTTTACGTTCAACAATCATATCAATTGCACCATGATCCAATAGAAATTCGCTACGCTGAAAGCCATCAGGCAAAGTTTCACGTACGGTTTGTTGAATAACCCTAGGCCCAGCAAACCCAATTAAGGCATTTGGTTCTGCCACATGCACATCACCAAGCATAGCGAAGCTCGCAGACACGCCACCCATTGTTGGATCTGTTAGTACTGATATATAGGGAATACGACGCTGAGATAGTCGTGTGAGTGCAGCACTGGTTTTAGCCATTTGCATGAGAGACATTAACGCCTCCTGCATTCGCGCACCACCACTTGTAGAAAAACAAACAAAAGGAATATTTTCTTCTATGCTCTGTTTTACGCCTTCCAGGAAACGCTCACCAACTACCGACCCCATAGAGCCACCCATAAAATTAAATTCAAACGCCGCAACTACAACGGGCATACTTTTTAATTTTCCTTGAACAACTATCAAAGCATCTTTCTCGCCAGTTGTTTTTGTTGCTGCAGAAATACGATCTTTATATTTTTTTGAATCTTTAAATTTTAAAAAGTCTTTTGGTTCAAGGTCTTCACCGATCTCGATTTGATCTTCATCATCCAGAAAATAAGCTACTCGGTCACGCGCAGTGATGCGTAAATGATGAGCACATTTAGGACATACTTTCAGATTACGTTCCAACTCAGCACCATATAAAACAGCACCACAGTTCGGACATTTATCCCATAGGCCTTCTGGCACCTTACGCCTAGACGTACTTTCCGTACGAATCTGCTTAGGCATTAATTTTTCTAACCAGCTCATTTAATAAAATATATCAAGCGGTGTTCTGAATTGACTCTGTATTATCTAATGCATCTTTAATGTTACGCAATAGGGAATTTATCTTTACTAAACCTGAAGTCAGGTCATTTTGGTGATTTGCAATTATCGAAACGATAGCACTGCCCACCACGACAGCATCTGCATAATCTGCCACCATACTAGCGGTTTCTGCATCTTTAATACCAAATCCAACAGCAATAGGTATTTTTGTAATGGCTCGTATTTCTTTTAGCTTACTCTCTACACTATTCACATCCAAGCGACTCGCACCTGTAATACCTTTGAACGAGACGTAATATAAAAATCCTGATGCTAAATTAGAAATTGTTTGAATGCGCTTTTCACGAGTCGTCGGTGCAAGCAAATAAATCATATCAATATCGTTTGCATAATAAACTGTCGAAACATCTGAACTTTCTTCTGGAGGGAGATCAACTGTTATGACTCCATCGACCAATCCATTTGCATCCTGAGCGAAATTTTCCACACCATAAATCTCAAATGGATTTTGATATCCCATGAATACTACGGGCGTTCTATTATTTTTCATGCGAAAGTCTTTAACAATTTTTAATACATCTGCCAAAGAAGTATCCTGATTAAGAGCTCGCTCACAGGCAGCCTGAATAACCGGGCCATCTGCCATAGGGTCAGAAAATGGAACGCCTAACTCAATAATGTCGGTTCCCGCATCTACAAGCGTGTGCATGATCTCAACAGTCTGATTAGGATGAGGATCACCTGCAGTAATGTAACTGATCAGCGCTTTGCCATGATTAGCTTTCAATTCATCAAAACATATTTTGATTCGACTCACAGTTCGATTCCTTCAATTCGTGCAATGGTGTTGATATCCTTATCGCCACGTCCAGATAAATTCAAAACGATAGATTCATTGTTAGACATTTCTTTAGCAAGTTTCTTTGCATATGCGACAGCATGGCTGCTTTCCAATGCAGGAATAATACCTTCCTCACGTGTGATTGTATGAAAAGCTTCTAGTGCTTCATCATCTGTCACTGCGACATATTGAACACGGCCTTGATCTTTCAACCATGCATGCTCAGGACCTACACCGGGATAATCTAAGCCTGCAGAAATAGAATGTGTTTCGATAATCTGTCCACTTTTACTTTCCATTAAATACGTTCTATTACCATGCAGAACACCCGGGTTACCTGCATTTAATGGCGCGGAGTGCCGACCAGTTTCTATGCCATCACCCGCTGCTTCAACACCATATATTTTGACGTCTTTATCTTCCAAGAATGGATAAAACAAACCGATGGCATTTGATCCACCGCCCACACATGCAATTAATGCATCGGGTAACTTGCCTGTCTGCTCCAAACTTTGCTCACGCGCTTCACGTCCAATAACAGTCTGGAAATCTCTCACTAGCAGAGGATATGGGTGAGGACCCGCAACCGTGCCAATAATATAGAAAGTATTATCCACATTCGTCACCCAATCACGTAAAGCCTCATTGAGCGCATCTTTTAATGTGCGTGAACCAGATGTAACTGGCACGACTTCTGCGCCCAACAAGCGCATGCGATAAACATTAGGCGCTTGACGCTGAATATCTTCAGCTCCCATATAGACAACACATTCCAAACCTAGACGTGCTGCAATTGTTGCGCTGGCAACGCCATGTTGCCCTGCACCCGTTTCAGCAATGATACGCGTCTTACCCATACGTTTAGCAAGTAATGCCTGGCCGATGGTATTATTTATTTTATGCGCGCCAGTATGATTTAAATCTTCACGTTTTAAATAGATCTGTGCCCCACCCCATGATTTTGTTAGACGTTGTGCATGATAAAGCGGGCTTGGACGGCCTACATAAAATTTGAGATCATCATCAAATTCTTTTTGGAATTCAGGATCTTCTTTGGATTTAAAAAATGCTTTTTCTAATTCCTCTAAAGGCGTCATTAAAGTTTCAGCCACAAACCGACCACCATAAATCCCAAAATGGCCATCACTGTCTGGCATTAATTTCAATTGATCTTCTTCTAACTTAGCACTCATCTGAAGCTCTCACGGCTTGAACAAATTGGCTCATTTTAGTTATATCCTTAATTCCTTTATCTGACTCTATCCCACTGCTGACATCCACTGCAAAAGGTCGTACCTTACAAACAGCCTCAGCAACATTATCTGGATTTAAGCCTCCTGCAAGAAAAATAGGTTTCTGGATACTTTCTGGTACCTTCGTCCAATCAAAGGCTTTGCCTGATCCTCCGGGTTTGCCCAATTCATTACTGTCTAATAAAAGTGCGGCGGCAGAATGATATTGTTTAGCTTTTGAGAAGTCAGATTCGCTGCCCATGGCGATACTTTTTATGTATGGTTTTTTAAAAGACTGGCAAAACTGTTCTTCTTCTTCACCATGAAACTGAAGCATATCCAGCTCCACTTCACATAAAACCTGCTTGATTATACGCGCATCCTGATTCATGAATAACCCTACCCTAGTAATAAGCCCTGAACATTGTTCAGATAGTGCTCTAGCCTTATCAATACTCACCGCACGCGGGCTAGGTGGGTAGAAAACCAATCCCATGGCGTAGACATCCAATTCTATTGCGGCTTCTATATCTTCTGAGCGCGAGATGCCGCAAAATTTAATTTTTGTGGTCATAACAAATCTATTTTATTGAATAACGAGAATCGTATTCTACTGCTAAAAAATACAGTCCTTGCGCAGGCGCTGTCACACCTCCACAGGCTCTATCCTTCTTATCTAAGACCTGTTGAGCCCAAATTGGTGGATTATTTTTTTTACCTATAGTCATAAGGACTCCTGCCAAGTTTCTAACCATATGATGGAGAAAACCATTTGCAGTGACCTCAATAGCGACCAAAGGACCTTCTCTAGTGACTTCCAAACGGCTAATTTCACGCACAGGGCTTTTAGCCTGACATCCCAAGGCTCGATAACTAGTAAAGTCATGCTTACCGACTAAGTATTCACAGGCTTCATTCATTAGAGCTTCATCAAGCGGTAGTCGTTCCCAAGTCGCACGATTCGCCAATAAGGCAGAACGCACGGGTTCATTAATTATCATATAACGGTAGGTTCTTGATTGAGCCGAAAATCTTGCGTGGAAATCATCTGGTACCGGTATTACTTGTTTAGCCACAATAGAGGGCGGTAAATTAGCATTTATACCTAACAACCACGACCTTAAACTTCGCTCTGCAATAGTTTCGAAATGAATAACTTGATGCAACGCATGAACACCCGTATCGGTACGGCCAGCACAAACCACACCTGTTTCATGATCCGCAACAGCACTAATAGCTGATTCAACTAACTCCTGCACAGTTGTTACATGCGATTGACGCTGCCAGCCATTATAATGACTACCATCGTATTCAATTATAACTGCAAACTTCATAGTCACTTGATGATAAAAAAATTTCTAGCTTATTACTAAATAAAAAAGCCTCAGCGTTAGCTGAGGCCTTTTAAGTTATAACAATGTTAATTAAGTTTAGTTTAACTTACTCAGTATTTCTTTTGCTGCAGCAATTTGGTTTTCATCACCCATATCTATCACTTCTGTTAATGTTTCTTTAGCTGCATCCTCGTCGCCCATGTCTACAAAAGCTCTAGCCAAATCTAACTTAGTACCAACCTCTTCCGATATAGAGGGAGAGTCTAGATTACCATCGTCAGTTGTCAGATCACCTAATTCATCAATCGCTTCATCCAAGTTATTTGCATCAAACTGCTCAGTGACATTACCCGCCAACATATCTGCTTCAAATGTCCCTGTTTCACTTGCGGTGAGATCTTCATCCAGATTATGAATATTGTCTAAATCTACAGCATCTCGACCTAATTCCTTAGTTTGCAGTGTTGGCAAGGAAGCCTCATCATTATCAAGATCAATATCACCCCCATCAAAGCTCAATGTTTCAAGTTCAGCCGTTAAATTATTCTGAACTTGCTCAAGACTGACAGTATCTTCTTCTATATGGCTACCTTCTAGCTTAGATTCTTCAAACATAGCTGTATCAATGATAGATGTGTCTGAATTACTGTTAAGCATTTCTTCTAGGTCTTCGTCTTGATCTGATGATTTGTCGTCTAGATCCATCGAAAATTCGCTTCCCGGATCCGCGCTTAATTCTTTTTCCAGTGAGTCTTGATCAAGATCAATGAATACATCACTTGGTTCACTTTCTTGCGAATTCTTGGATTCATCAAGCTTATTAAGCTCATCATCATCCAAAACAAATGCTTCAGTTTGATCAGCTTCTATATTTTCTATATCTAGATCATTATCACTATCGCTTTGAGTGTCTGAGCCACCTATTGAAAATGCCATGGTTTCATCAGAGCCGTTATCACTCTCTGGGTCTTGTTGGTCAACACCAAAGTCCAACCCTGCAGCTTCCATGATAGCTGTACCTGAGTCCTCTTCGAACTCATCTTCTGGTGATGCTTCAAGGTCATCATCTTGCAACAATTCCTCTTCATCAGATGTACTTTCAAGATCAGCTGTGAAGTCAATTGAATTATCATCCGTCTCTTGATCTACTTGCTCACTACCCTGTGCTGCAGTCTCAACATGAGTACTTTCATCGTCTGATAATAGAGCATGTCCTGGAACTAGGGCGGCACCGATTGCTGCAATTTTTGTCCATGCGCTAGATTGCTTATCCATATTTGGTGCAATTGACTGAAGATGGTTAACAAAACCATCTTGATCATCATTAGCCTGATAGACCTCTGCAAGCTTAACTTGATAACCAGTATTTGATGGATCTTTTTCAAGAGCATCTTTAAGCAGCTCTTCAGCTTGCTGATAAAGACTATAAGAAATATAAACATCAGCCTCAGCTAATACATCATCATTAGCAGCCTCATTATCATCTGTAATTTGACTCTCATCTTCACCTAACGAATCTAATGAAGGTTCTCGCATACCATCAGGATCTATAGGATCTAATTGGTCTAATGTTTCATCAACATTATCTGGAGATGCAACAAAAGTATCGTCCATCTCATCATCCACCTCTGGCAATCCACTAGCTGCTATTTCTTCATCATCTGAACCGCGTCTTTTTGCAATCATCCAAACAACAATCAATGCGAGTAATACTGCACCTCCAATTAAAAGATTCCTCGAATGCTCTTTAGCAATTCCTATGACTGTATCCAACAGAGCTTGAGGCTGACTAACATTAGATTCGGCAGATGCAGTTGGCTCAACAGCCGCTAATGGCTCTTGAGCTTGGGCTGAATCGCTATCACCTTCGAGTAAATCATCTGGTATTGGACCACTAAAATCTGGAAGAGGCTCTACTACTGCTTTACGAATGACATCACTGGAAGAAGCAACCGGCTCTTCTATTGCTGGAACCACTTCATTTAATTCTGGTTGGATTGCTTCTGGTTCAGCGGGAGCAGTCGTCTCAGCAGCAGTTGTATCTGTATCATTCGATGCAACATTTTGGAATTGCGCAAGTTGCTCATTTTGCAAACTAATAATATTTTCCTGCTTTTCAAGCATTGATTCTAAAGATTCAATCCTTGCTAACAATTCTTGATTTTCTTGGCCTTTAGATTCTGCATTTTCTCTTAAAAGATTTACTTGATTACGCAAACCTTCTAATGATTCTGGAACTCCCTCACCACTTAGTTCTTTACTAGCATCATCTTCACCTAATATTGATAACTGAGAACTTGTGGATGAATCCGTAGCGTCAGCCGCATCTATCCCAACATTTGGACTCTCTGAGACAGTATTACTTGAATCTATGTTGGTAGGCGCTTGTGTCCATGATTCCCATTGACGTTTAACCTCTTGTAATGCCTCATAAGAAGAGTATTGATTAGCGACGTCTTCAGGTACACGAAGAATGGCACCACTATTCAAAGAATTAATATTATTTTCAGTAAACCCTTGGGGGTTAGCGCTCTGAATAGCAAGCATCATCTGATTAACACTAACTCCTTCTTGTTGAGCTAATGGCTCGGCAATACTCCATAGTGTGTCACCACGTTTGACGACAACTTGCTGTTCACCTGTATTTGATGGAGGTGTTGATACAACTACCTGACGAGGTTGACTAATATCATTACTGGTATCTCTAGGGACTGGAGGGCGACTAGAAATCGTGGTCGCGGGCTTAGGTGTTGTTGCCGTAGTTTGTTGAGGCGCTCTCGGCTGCGCCGTGGTTTTTGGGGATTGAAGTGCAGCCTTTGCTTGATCTCCAAACACGGGTGGATCCAATAAAACGGTATATTCCCTTAGTAACTTTCCATTCGCCCAGCGCGCATCGACTAAAAAAGTTAAAAACGGTTCACGAACAGGGTCAGTGGAGGTGACCTTAATTATTGGTTTGCCACTTGCTGATAATGTAGGTGTAAATTTCAGACGAGTAAGAATATATGGACGGGGTACACCAATACGATCGAATACTTCTTGGTTTGCAAGTTCTACTTGAAGTTCATCAATACGAGAGTCTTGAAAATCAACCAGCTCGATGTCTGCATCCATTGGCTCATTCAACGCAGAATTGATTTCGATTTCACCGAGGCCAAATGCAAAGACAAATGCTGGACCGAACAGCAATGCAGCTAAGACAAATTTAGCGACTAAATGATTGGAAATGGTTGATCTCCCAGCGATTATATTTTTTATGTCCACGAGTATATTACCCAAGTTATTAGAGATTACTTTAAGTCGCAAATATAACTCACTTGTGTAATATAAATTATATATGCTCCTCAATCAAAACTTCTGCAATCTGAACGCTATTAAGTGCTGCACCTTTGCGCAAATTATCACTTACCACCCACATATTTAGTCCATTCGGATGTGAAATATCATTTCGAATTCGACCAACAAATACTGGGTCCTGCCCATCAGCTTCAGTTACAGCCGTTGGATAACCGCCATCCTTATGTTCATCCATCACAATCACCCCGGGCGCCGCTGCTAACAATTCACGTGCTTGATCAGCAGACATTGGCTTTTTGAGTTCCATATGGACCGCTTCTGAATGTCCATATTTAACCGGGATTCGAACTGTTGTCGGATTCACTCGAATACTCTCATCACCCATGATTTTACGGGTCTCCCACACCATTTTCATTTCTTCCTTGGTGTAGCCGTTATCCAAGAATATATCTATATGTGGCAGAGCGTTAAATGCAATTTGTTTCGGATAGACGTTGCATTTCACAGGCTCATCCGCATCAATTGCATGGGTTTGTGCCATCATCTCATCAATTGCTTCTTTACCTGTGCCAGATACAGCTTGATAGGTGGCAACATTAATTCGATCAATTCCGACAGCATCCTGGAATGGCTTGATCGCAACCACCATCTGAATCGTGGAGCAATTTGGATTGGCAATAATGCCAGTATCTTTATAACTTCCGATTTTCTCAGGGTTTACTTCGGGCACAACTAGAGGAATGTTGTCTTCATATCGAAAGCGTGAAGTGTTATCAATGACCACACAGCCTTGTTCAGCAGCTCGAGGTGCATGCACATCTGAGACAGATGCACCTGCCGAAAATAGCCCGATTTGAGTTTTAGAAAAATCAAACGTTGCCAGGTTTTCCACTTCCAATAATTGATCGCCAAAGGCTACTTTCTTTCCAACTGAGCGCTCACTAGCAAGAGCATAAACTTTTCCAACCGGGAAGTTTCGTTGCGCTAAAATTGACAGCATGACCTCGCCCACAGCACCTGTAGCACCGACAACGGCAACATCATATTTTTTACTCATAGTGTTTCCTTAAATACGGTTTAATCTATTAAGACATGCAATCTGATAAATTTTTGACTACGACATCGCCCATTTCGGATGTGGATAATACTTTATTATCGGCATGCATAATGTCTTGAGTTCTCGCACCTTGTTCTAAACTCAAGATCACCGCTTTTTCAATCATATCTGCAGGTTCAGAGAGATTGAATGAATAACGCAACATCATAGCAACCGATAAAATTGTTGCTAACGGGTTAGCCAGACTTTTTCCTGCGATATCCGGAGCAGAACCATGAATCGGTTCATACATTCCCTTATTGCTTTCGTTAAGTGATGCTGATGGCAACATGCCTATCGAGCCTGTCAACATAGCAGCAGCATCTGAGAGAATGTCACCAAATAAATTTGACGTTACCATAACATCAAACTGTTTAGGTGCTCGAATTAATTGCATTGCAGCGTTATCAACATACATATGGCTCAGTTCAACTTCTTGATACTCTTTATGTACTTCTTCCATCACTTCACGCCAAAGTAAAGACACTTCTAAAACATTAGCTTTATCAACAGAACACAAGCGTTTGCCACGTTTTTGCGCAGCATCAAACGCGACATAAGCAATACGTTTAATCTCGTTTTCGTCATACACCATAGTATTAAAAGCACGACGGACATTATTCTCAGTTTCACGCGCACGTGGCTGACCAAAATAGATGCCTCCCGTTAGCTCTCTAACAATCAATAAGTCTAAATCAGCAACTAGTTCAGGTTTTAAAGAAGAAGCTGCGGCTAACTGTGAGTAAAGTAAAGCCGGTCGCAAATTTGCAAACAAATTTAAATGTGCACGTATATCTAGTAAGCCCTGCTCTGGACGCAAATGCCTTTCGACGCTGTCATATTGTGGACCACCCACTGCACCCAGTAAGATGGCATCACAATCATCTGCAAGATTGATTGTCTCCTGTGGAAACGGTGATTGATATTGGTCATAGCCTGCACCACCTATTAAACCATGCTCCAATTCCAATGGAACACCCACATCTTTCAAGCAATTAATGACCTTAATTGCTTCGTCAACGATTTCAGGCCCGATACCATCACCGGGCAAAACTAGAATCTTAGGCATACAGTTATATTTTTATCGAGATGTTTAATCGTGCTGGAATAACCAAGGATGAGTCTTTTTCAATTTTTCTTCATGCACGCGTATTTTATCTTCATGTTGCAAGGTAATGCCAATTTCATCCAATCCATTTAACATGCAGTATTTACGAAATTGATCAATATCAAACGTGCCTTCAATTCCTTGTTCTGAAGTGACTCTCTGTTGCTCAAGATTGATTGAAATTAAATGACCGGGATTACTGAAGCTTTCTTGAAATAAAGCTTCAACTGTCTCTTCAGGCAAAACAATAGGAAGTAATCCATTCTTTAAACAATTGCTATGGAAAATATCCGCAAAACTATTCGCAATGACGGCCCGAATTCCATAATCTAACTTAGCCCATACGGCGTGTTCACGTGATGAGCCACAACCAAAATTGTGTCGTGACAAAACAATTTTTGCATCTTTATAGTGATGATGATTCAACACAAAATCTGGATTCAGTCGTCGCTGGCTATGGTCCTGGTCGGGTTCACCTGGATCAAGATAACGCCAATCATCAAAAAGATTTACACCAAAGCCACTTTTACGAACGGATTTCAAATACTGCTTTGGAATAATCGCATCAGTATCGACATTGGAACGATCCAACGGAATGACATGTGAAGTTAAAGTTGTAAACGCCTCCATCATTAACCTACAAATTTTCGTACGTCATCAAAATGACCTGCAATTCCTGCCGCAGCAGCCATCGCTGGACTTACTAAATGCGTGCGGCCTCCTTGACCCTGACGACCTTCAAAGTTTCTGTTGGAGGTAGACGCACAATGCTCACCAGATTCCAAGCGATCAGCATTCATCGCTAAACACATAGAACAACCTGGATCACGCCATTCAAATCCGGCAGCGGTAAATATCTTATCTAACCCTTCAGCTTCGGCTTGGCGCTTAACTAAACCTGATCCTGGGACAACTAAAGCTTCTTTTACATTGTCAGCCTTGGTTCTACCCTCAACGACTTGTGCAGCTTCACGCAAATCTTCAATGCGCGAGTTAGTGCATGAACCAATAAAAACTTTATCGATATGAATATCTTTAATGGCTTGACCAGGTTTCAAATCCATATAATCCAAAGCATTACGCATACCTTCCGCTTTAATGGAATCCACTTCTTGATCTGGATCAGGTATCACATCATCTATCGACACTGCCATTTCAGGCGATGTCCCCCAACTCACTTGAGGCGATAAATTGTTAGCATCTAATTCAACTATCTTATCAAACTCAGCATCTTGATCTGATACAAGTGTACGCCAATGCTCAACAGCGCGATCCCACATTTCACCTTGTGGCGCAAAAGGACGCCCGTGTATATATTCAATAGTTTTATCGTCAACCGCCATAATGCCGGCGCGTGCACCTCCTTCTATAGACATGTTGCATATTGTCATGCGTGCTTCAATAGATAAGTCTCTAATGGCTTCACCTGCAAATTCAATCGTGTGACCATTTCCACCTGCGGCGCCTATTTTCGCAATCAACGCTAAAACAATGTCTTTTGAATAGACACCATTGGCTAATTTGCCAGAAACGTTAACCAACATGGATTTAGATTTATTTAACATCAAACATTGTGTTGCTAACACATGTTCGACTTCAGAGGTTCCAATTCCAAATGCTAACGCGGCTAAAGCACCATGAGTCGATGTATGTGAATCACCACATACAATGGTCATACCCGGCAAACTTGCACCTTGCTCTGGACCTACCACATGAACAATGCCTTGCCTTGGATCGTTAATCTCAAACTTGGTTAACTCAAAGTGATCACAGTGATCATCTAAAGCCTCTAATTGTTTACGTGAGACCGGACACTCAACTTCCAAATGGCGATCTTTAGTGGGTACGTTATGGTCAGGCACTGCAAGAATGGTCGACTTGCGCCTGGGCGCACGACCCGCTGTTCGCATGCCTTCAAAGGCTTGCGGAGATGTCACCTCGTGAACCAAGTGACGATCTATATAAACCAAGTGAGTCCCATCATCGTGCTCATGCACAATGTGCGCATCCCAAAGTTTGTCGTATAAAGACTTACCTGCCATAGTTTTCTACTAAATTAAATTCTGATTAACAGTTTATAGGTAAGGGTGATTTACACAATATCAATGGCGCTATATGAGAACTTATCTCTAAATCGATCCTAGTTCTGTGATGCGATCAATTGACTAGTTTTTTGCGGGAATATCCGGGCAAGACGTCGTCACTTGAGGATTTTGACCACGATGCCTCAGGGCATGATCCGCCAGTACCAGGGCCATCATGGCTTCTGCTATTGGCACAGCGCGTATTCCTACGCAAGGATCGTGACGTCCCGTTGTTGAGATTTCTGTAGATTCACCAATATCGTTAACCGTCTTACCTGGGACACGAATACTCGACGTTGGTTTCAATGCCATCGAGACCGACAAATCCTGTCCCGAACTGATGCCACCCAAGGTACCTCCAGAATGATTACTGGCAAAGCCTGCGGGGGTGATTTCATCTCGATGCTCACTACCACGTTGTGAAACGCACTCGAACCCTGAACCAATCTCTACAGCTTTAACAGCGTTGATTGACATCATGGCTTTCGCCAAGTCCGCATCGAGCCGATCAAAAATGGGTTCACCCCAACCCACAGGGACACTGCTTGCTTCTACTAAAAGTCTTGCACCAATCGAGTCACCATCGCGACGTAGTTGTTCAAGTAATGCTTCAAGATTTTTAATTTTGTTTGAATCAGGGAAAAAGAAAGGGTTAGTTTCAACTTCCTCCCAATTCAAAGACTGAGCAATAATGTCACCAATTTGCGTCACACACGCATGGATTTCAGTTTGGTACTCAAGCTTCAGGAATTTTTTCGCGATTGCGCCTGCCGCAACACGCATAGCAGTCTCACGTGCAGAAGAACGCCCACCTCCACGGTAATCACGAATGCCATATTTTTTGAAGTATGTATAGTCAGCATGTCCGGGACGAAACTTGTCAGCAATTTTGGAATAATCACGGGACCGTTGATCTTCGTTACGAATTAACAAACCTATAGGCGTTCCCGTGGTTTTACCTTCGAACACACCCGATAAAATCTCAACACAATCTGATTCGCGTCTTTGAGTT
>JBCDBX010000046.1:0-14660 GCA_039182865.1 Pseudomonadota bacterium | reverse complement strand
CAAAATAATTCTTCTTTGACGGGATCATAAACAACACCTAATTGAAGTTTACTGTTTTCGCGCATGGCGATTGAAACGCAATATTGTGGAACGCCGTGCAGAAAATTTGTTGTGCCATCCAGAGGATCAATAATCCATTCACAAGCATTACCTTCATGTGTGCCAGATTCTTCGGCCAAAATTGCATGGTCAGGATAGGCTTTCTTGATTGTGGTAATGATTTCAAACTCAGCCTGCTGATCAACTTCGCTAACAAAATCGTTCAGTCCCTTTTCATGGACTTTAACGTCTTGCCGGCGATTAATATTACGAATAATCACATGGCCGGCAGCACGGGCAGCACTAATAGCGATGTTTAATGCAGGAGTCATGGAATTGTGATTAGTCGTCTGAGTGAATGGGGCGCACAGAGTAACAGAGACTTGCATACATGCAAGGAATAAGTTTGAAATTATCCCTCAGACCGCCCATGCGACGGAGTATTCGTCGCAGATTGATAATCGCGTCGCGATACTTATTAGTTATTTGAAAGCATATTAACCTTCAGACCATAACTTAGTTAAATTCATATAGGACTTATGCAAGCGTTTAGCCGCTTCACTTTCAGGTGCGGCTGCGGTCACTTCGCGCCAGGCCATGGTGATTTCAAATAAAAGGCTACGGTGTTGTGGATCGCGAATTCGGGAATTAAACCACGAGACAATTGCTAAACGCTGACCCTGAGTAACGGTTTCGACCTCGTGCCAAAGCAAAGTGGAATACAACACCGCTGTTCTTGCCGCAGGTTTGCAGTCGATGTCACCAAAATCTGTTTGCAGTACCAGCTCGCCACCTTCGTAGGTTTCTGGATCTGATAAAAATAAAGTCATCGATAAATCGGTACGCATGCCATTACCACCAGTATTCATATGAGAGGCATCTAAGTGTTGCTTGTAATACATTCCAGGCTGGTAGCGCGATAACATGGGTGCTCTGACTTCGCGTGCTTGTGTGAAGGCCTGAATTTCTACATTGCGTTCAAAAGCTGATTTTATGATGGAGTCTATTTTAGAAGATTCTTCGGATGTGGGTTTGAGTTGCTCGTTGTTCTTAGTTTGGTGGCTGAAGTTCTTAGCAGTCTCAAGTCCATCAACAAAAGTACCGCTGTTGGCAATAGAGATTAAATCGGCGTGTTCTTCTGCTGTAATAAAATCTGCTATTTCGATATACATAGTAAGATTGATTTCCCTAAAAGCTTAAGAGAATAATGGAAGGAGCTTTAATGTTAGCACGCCTCAGAGTAGAGGCGTGCTGTAAGAGTATTACGATCTACGTTTTGCTTTACGACGTGCTTTAGCGGCACCTAATGCGCCTAAGCCAGAAGCGAATAATAATGCTGCCGCGGGTACAGGAACGGGTTGCAGTTCAATGGAATAATCAATTGATCCATCACCCTCAGTAAAAAAATTTACGTTTAACATGCCAGAAAAGTCATCTGGTGTATCAAACGAAAATAATAGCATTTCACCAGCACTTCCATCCCCATCGCCTTCGAATCCAAATTGGAGAATACCCGGTTGAACGTTATTGAGCCCATCAAATTCAAATACAGAAAAGAATGGGTCTAAAGTATCTTCTAGATAGGTAAACTTAACATTGAAAGTTTGTTTGCCAGTAGGTAAATCAATAAATCGGACAATATCCGCATCGCCGAAGAAGGAGCCGTCACTATTCATTCCAGCGCTGATATTTCCAGAGATGCCTGTCGTGCCCGGGGCTAGTATTGTAGGCATAATGAAGTTGTTAGAAAAATCACCGCCCATAATCGTTGACTCATCAACTGTCATAGCATGCACTGTTGATGTGCCATACAGGCTTGCTAACACACTGGTCGTAAGTAAAGATTTTTTGAATGTAGTTTTCATGATTCCCTTCTTATATTTTTAATTTTTGCGTTTTGCTTTGCGGCGTGCTTTGGCAGCACCCAGTGCACCTAAGCCTGAAGCAAATAGGAGTGCTGCAGCAGGAACAGGGACGGGTTGAAGCTCTACGGTATAAGCAGATTCATCACCCCCACCTTCGCTTTCAAAAATTAAATTGAAGTCAAACCTTAACCTTCCATCAAAAGCCATACTTGTCATGTAGCTTGTTGTGAAATCAGTTTCTACGTCCAAGAACTCCTGGCTTGCGGTGTCTGATCCATTTTCAAAAATTGAGATATTTAATATCTTAGCGGGTGCCTGTGTAAATTGAGTGGATATATCAAAGTTTTGCTTACCGGTAACATCTAAGTTGAATTGAAAGTTATCTCGATCACCAAATGAAAAAAGGCTCCCATTGATACCAGTGATATTCGTGCCCAGCTGTTCAGCAAAAAAGGCGCCAGGATTGTCGCTGAAGTCTGAGGTTTCATTGGCAGTAAATGCATATGAGGTGGATGCACTCGACATAGCTGCGAGTGCCGCTGTAGTAATTAGTGATCTTTTAAAAGATTTTAAAGTGCTCATTGTTTCTCCCCAAAAACATATTATTTTATTATTTTGGTCATCTTACACACAATAATAAGGGTATGTTAAGGCTTTGACCAAAAAATAGATGAAATTTTTGTTAATTTAAATTTTACTGGAAAAATTATTTTTTAACTTACTGATTCTTTATCATCAAACCTTAAATTAACTAGGGAATAAACGATCAAAATGAGAAGCACAACATCATTCGTCTGCTGGTTTGCAGCACAATTACTCCTTACGTGCCTGAGCACAGTTACTGTGTATGCAGACGAAATTGCATCAGAAGACTATGTAGTGGCAGTTGATGTCGTTACGGATGGATTAAATCATCCCTGGTCACTCGCCTTTTTACCAAATGGCGATATGTTAGTGACAGAACGCGTCGGCGCATTGCGTCTCATTAAGGACGGCAAACTTATTAAGAAGCCTGTCTCGGGATTACCTAAATTAAAAGAGCATGGCCAAGGTGGCTTGATGGATGTGGTGTTAGATCCTGACTTTGAAAACAATCGTTGGATTTATTTGGCTTATGCCGGTGAAAACAAAGAAGGGATTAGTACTGAAGTACTGCGTGGCAAGCTGATTGATGATCGTCTAGAAGATGTTGAAGTTATTTTTGTGGCGAATGGAAAAACATCAGGTGGTCGCCACTTTGGTGGCAGATTGTTATTCGATAATGAAGGAAAATTGTTTATTACTTTGGGTGATCGTGGTCAGCGAGATCCCTCGCAAGATCTAAATACGCACACAGGATCATTAATTCGAATTAATGCTGATGGTTCTGTTCCTGAAGATAATCCTTTTATCAATGTTGAGGGTGCTCAACCCGAAATATATTCTTATGGCCATCGCAATATTCAAGGGATAGATCTAAAGCCAGGCACAAATATTGTCTGGACACATGAACATGGTCCGCAAGGGGGCGATGAAATCAATATCATCGCGCCCGGCGATAACTATGGTTGGCCGGTGATTACTTATGGTGTCAATTATGTCATCGGTACTAAGATTGGTGTTGGTACGCATAAAGAAGGTATGGAGCAACCCATGTATTATTGGACACCATCTATAGCGCCTTCCGGTATGATGTTCTACACGGGCGATGAATTTCCTTTGTGGAAAGATAACTTGTTTGTCGGTTCGTTAAAGTTTGGCTTGTTAGTTAGATTGGATATTGAAGCAGATCAAGTCATTCATGAGGAGCGATTGCTCGACAACAAATTTGGGCGTGTGCGCGATGTTCGGCAAGGACCTGATGGGGCAATTTATTTATTAACCGACTCTCCCAATGGGGCTTTACTGCGTTTAACAAATTCTGGAACCCCTAAATAATAAATCTATGCAGCCTAAAATTGTTTTAGTCGAGACTTCGCATCCCGGCAACATTGGCGCGGTCGCGCGTGCCATGAAAACCATGTGTTTAAAAGATTTGACTTTAGTGCAGCCGAAGTCCTTTCCTGATCCTGTTGCCTTTGCACGTGCCTCGGGGGCAGCTGAGTTATTAGAAGAAGCAGAACGATGTGATTCCTTGGCTGAAGCAATTGCCGATTGCCAACGAGTTGTTGGTGTGACGGCACGTAATCGAAAATTATCCGCGCCCGTGTTAACGCCCAAAGCATTAATGAGCGAGTTGTTAGCTGAATATCGCGATACACAAGTGGTTTTTGTGTTTGGGCGTGAGCGTAATGGTCTAACTAATGAGGAAATCGATCTTTGTCACACTGTGTGTACCATCCCCTCAAATGAAGAGTATGGGTCGTTAAATCTCGCCGCGGCCGTGCAGATACTTACTTATGAATGGCATGTCGCTCAGCTTGAGCAAAGCTACCCAGACTCGAATTTGTCTACCAATAAATCAGTGGCATTAGCACCTGCCGCGGAGATGGAAGGTTTCTATGATCATTTATGGGAGACGTTGAAAAATATCGAGTTTCTGGACGAAGATAATCCCGTACCGTTAATTCGAAAAATTCGACGATTATTCGATCGTACAGATTTGTCCAGTGCTGAGATTAATATTCTGCGTGGGATATTAAAAAGTATAAATAAATCAATTAGTTAAAAATTATCTAAAACCTGTACATCTGGCTGTACGAGCGCCTCACACCCCCTTGGTAATACTTGATCAAAATACTCAGGTATTGCATTATTATTTCTCAGATTAGTAAACGGTAATTCACATATGAAGCTCAATACTAAAGGCAGATATGCAGTCACAGCGATGTTCGATGTGGCCATCCATCAAAAAGATGGCCCCGTCTCTTTGAGTGATATTTCTGGGCGACAAGGTATCTCTTTGTCCTATCTAGAGCAATTATTCAGTCGTATGCGCCGCAGTGGAATCGTGAATAGTACGCGTGGGCCTGGCGGGGGTTATCGTTTGGCAGGTGAAGCAAAGGATATTGCTATTGCAGACATCATATCTGCGGTTGATGAAAATGTTGATGCCACTCGTTGTGGTGGTAGTGAAGGTTGTCAAAATCATCAGCGTTGTTTGACGCATGATTTGTGGGAAGACTTAAGTTCGCAAATTCATGTGTTTTTATCTGGCATTACCCTTGAAGATGCGATCAACAAACAGCATGTAGTAGAAGTGGCCGAACGCCAAGACCGCATGTTGAACGATGAGCGACCCATAGAATTTCAAGCGATTTAAAAAGGACATTGAAGTGAGTGATAAACAACTACCTATTTATCTTGATTACAGTGCGACAACACCTGTAGATCCGCGCGTCGCGGCAGTGATGATGGAATGTTTAACTAATGAAGGAAATTTTGGTAACCCCGCTTCGCGCAGTCATGCATTCGGCTGGGAAGCCGAGGCTGCAGTTGAAAAAGCGCGACAGCAAGTTGCAGATTTGGTGAATGCAGACCCTAAAGAAATCATCTGGACTAGTGGTGCGACTGAATCGGATAACCTTGCAATCAAGGGTGCGGCACATTTTTACAGCAAAAATGGAAAACACATTATTACCTTGAAAACTGAGCATAAGGCTGTGCTTGATACTTGCCGCCAATTAGAGCGAGAAGGTTTTGAAGTTACTTACATGGAGCCAGAAGATAATGGCTTGGTCGATCTAGAAAAACTTAAAGCTACCATTCGTGAAGACACGATTTTGATTTCAATAATGCATGTGAACAATGAAATTGGTGTGGTGCAAGATATCAAAGCAATTGGTGAGATCGCGCGTGAAAACAAAATTATTTTTCATGTAGATGCAGCACAAAGCACAGGCAAAGTTGATATTGATTTGCAGGACGCAAAAGTCGATCTTATGAGTTTCTCAGCACATAAGGCCTATGGCCCTAAAGGGATTGGTGCATTGTATGTTCGACGCAAGCCGCGCGTAAGAATTGAAGCACAAATGCACGGCGGTGGTCATGAGCGAGGTATGCGTTCCGGTACTTTACCAACGCATCAAATCGTTGGTATGGGTGAAGCTTTCCGACTCGCGAAAGAGGAAATGGCTGCTGAAAATGAGCGTGTCAGAATGTTGCGCGATCGTATGTTAGACGGCTTAAAAGACATCGAAGAAGTCTATATTAACGGTGATCTCGATCATCGTGTTCCGCATAATCTAAATATAAGCTTCAATTTTGTAGAAGGCGAAAGTTTAATAATGGCATTGAAAGATCTTGCGATCTCTTCAGGGTCTGCTTGTACAAGTGCATCGTTAGAACCTAGCTATGTATTAAGAGCCTTGGGTCGTGACGATGAACTTGCTCATAGTTCATTACGTTTTAGTTTTGGTCGATTCACTACAGTAGAAGATGTGGATCATGCAATCCAAACGATTCGTGCAGCAGTGACTAAATTACGTGATCTTTCGCCCTTGTGGGATATGTATAAAGACGGTATAGATTTGAAAACAATTGAGTGGGCAGCACACTAAGTTCATTCTTTACATAAATTAGGAGTTTAAAAATGGCATATGGAGAAAAAGTTTTAGACCATTACGAAAATCCTCGTAACGTCGGGTCTTTAGATAAAGAAGATGCAACTGTTGGTACAGGCATGGTCGGCGCACCTGCGTGTGGCGATGTAATGAAATTACAAATCCAAGTTAGTGATAATGGTGTGATTGAAGACGCTAAGTTCAAGACATATGGATGTGGTTCTGCTATTGCTTCTTCAAGCTTGTTAACTGAATGGGTCAAAGGTAAAACGCTGGATCAAGCTAAAGAAATCAAGAATACAGACATCGCAGAAGAACTTGCTTTGCCACCAGTTAAAATTCACTGTTCAGTACTTGCTGAAGATGCGATTCGTGCGGCTATTTCTGATTATCAAGGCAAGCAAGACGAACTCGTTGAGCATAAGAAGACTGCATAGGAATTTGAATGTCGATTTCATTAACTGAAAACGCAGCTAACCGCGTTAAAAATTTCCTTGAAAAGCGAGGAAAAGGTGTGGGTGTACGCCTAGGCGTTAAAACCACTGGCTGCTCTGGTATGGCATATACCATAGAGTTTGCAGATGAAATCGAAGATTCTGATGAGGTTTTTGAGGAAAGAGGGGTCAAAGTCATTATTAATCCTAAAAGCTTGGTTTATCTTGATGGCACCGAACTCGATTTTGCCAAAGAAGGTTTAAACGAAGGTTTCAAGTTTAATAATCCCAATGAGAAAGACAGATGTGGTTGCGGAGAGAGCTTCACTGTTTAAAGACTTTTTTGCCTGATGTGGCTTTGATGCAAGTAAGCTCAAAATCTCTATAATCTTCACCATCAATGTTTTTTGAATTCTCTTGAAGCGTTCGTAACGCTCTCACAGTTTATATAAATGTTCTTATGGAATTTGACTTCACTCAAAATTATTTCGAGCTTTTAGGTCTTGGGGTAAATTTCCAGATTGATGAAAATAAATTAGCCGAAAATTATCAACAACTTCAGTCGCAGTTTCACCCTGATCGATTTACTAATTCATCTGATCAAGATAAACGTGTTGCTATGCAAGCAACTACATTCATTAATGAGGCAAACAAAACTTTAAGCGATCATCAAATGCGTGCACGTTATTTGTTGGAGTTAGCAGGCGTTCATTTTGATGTTGAAAAAGACACTACTCAGGACATGAAGTTTTTGATGTCTCAAATGAGTTTGCGCGAAGAGATTGATGAAGTTGATTCACAAGAGGATCCATTGGAGAAATTAGATCAGCTTGCTTTAAACGCAAAGCAACAGAAAAAACAATTAACCGAAGAATTTCTGTCGCAATATAACGACCAAGTATGGGATCAGGCAAAAGACACTGTATTAAAGATGCAGTTCTTTAATCGCTTGCAGCAACAAATTAACTTAAAACAAGAAGCACTTGAAGACGAGTTGTTATAGTTATGGCGCTAATGCAAATTTCTGAACCTGGGATGTCAACCGCACCGCACGAGCATCGTTTGGCGGTCGGGATTGATTTGGGTACGACCAATTCTTTGGTTGCGTCAGTACGTAGCGGCTTAGCAGAGACATTACCCGATGAGGATGGAAACATACTGCTCCCATCGGTGGTGCATTATTTGGAAGATGCGCAACCACAAGTAGGACATAAAGCGCTGCAACAATCTGCCAGCGATCCGCTTAATACTATCGCATCTATCAAGCGTGTTCTTGGCCGATCTATAGAGGATATCAATTCAGACGGTGGATATACCCCTTTTCAGTTCACAGAAGATGCTGCTGCTGTCCCTAGAATTAAAACCTCGGCAGGCTCGCGTACTGCAGTAGAAATCTCAGCAGATATTCTACAAGCATTAAAGAAGCGCGCAGAAAATACACTAGGTGGTGATCTGGTAGGAACAGTGATCACAGTTCCTGCCTATTTTGATGATGCACAACGTCAAGCTACTAAGGATGCTGCAACACTTGCAGGCTTAGAAGTGTATCGTCTGTTAAATGAACCAACCGCGGCTGCCATTGCTTATGGATTAGACCAAGGTGCGGAAGGCATTATTGCCGTTTATGACCTGGGTGGCGGCACGTTTGATGTTTCTATTTTGCGGTTAACAAAAGGAGTATTTGAAGTTATTTCGACGGGTGGTGATTCTGCATTAGGTGGAGACGATTTTGATCAAGCCATTGCAAACTGGATTGTGCAGCAATTGAAAATAGAGACGCATGACGATCATGTGATGATGCGTAAAGTATTATTAGCATCACGCCAAGCAAAAGAAGATTTAACCGTTTCAGAAAAAACAAAAATTACCATTGAAGGTAATAATGAAATTGAACTAACACGCGTAGTATTCGAAGAATTAATTGCGAGTTTTATTAAGAAAACAATTATTTCTTGTCGGCGGGCCTTACGTGATGCCGATATACAAGCAGGTGATGTCACAGAAGTGGTCATGGTGGGTGGATCTACACGTGTGCCATTAGTAAGGCAGGAAATTGAAAAGTTTTTTAAACGTAAACCTCATACAGCAATAGATCCCGATCAAGTTGTTGCAATAGGTGCAGCTATTCAAGCAGACATTCTTGCGGGTAATAAACCAGGCGACGAGATGTTATTGCTCGATGTGATTCCATTGTCTTTGGGAATTGAGACCATGGGCGGATTGGTAGAGAAAATAATCAACAGAAATACCACCATCCCAGTTGCCAAAGCACAAGAATTCACAACATTCAAAGATGGCCAGACTGCAATGCGCATACATGTATTGCAGGGTGAACGAGAATTGGTTTCTGATTGTCGCTCTCTTGCAACATTTGATTTGACCGAGATCCCTCCATTAGTTGCAGGCGCTGCAAAAATTCAAGTCACTTTCCAGGTCGATGCCGATGGCTTATTAAATGTGAGTGCGCAAGAATTAAATACGGGTGTATCCGCTAGTATCGAAGTAAAACCATCATATGGTCTTTCTGATTCTGAAATTGAGGTAATGCTCAAAGCCTCTATGGATCATGCAATAGATGATATGCAGGCTCGAAGTTTGCGTGAAGAACAAGTTGAAGCTGATCGAGTGATTGAAGCATTAAATGCTGCGTTGGCAAAAGATGGTAAACAGTTGTTAAGTGATATTGAATGGGCTGCTATTACTCATGCTAGAGATAAATTAGTGAATATAAAAAGTGAAGCAACTGATCCTGAAGTCATCAAACAACAAATTAAGCAGGTTGAAGCTGTCAGTGAAGATTATGTGGCAAGACGCATGAATGCAAGTGTACGTTCTATGATGCAAGGCCATAATGTTAATGAGTTTAAAGAATAATTATTCTGTGGATATATAGAAAATGCCAGTAATAACTTTTTTGCCGCATGAGCAAATTTGTCCTGAAGGAAAAACCGTTGAAGTTGAACCAGGGATCAGTGTTTGTGATGCGGCTTTGAAAAACGATATTAAGATCGAACATGCCTGCGAAAAATCATGTGCATGTACCACATGCCATGTTTATATCCGTAAGGGGATGGAATCGCTAGAAGAAGCGTCGGAAAATGAAGAGGATTATCTTGATAAGGCCTGGGGTTTGGATCCAGATTCTCGGTTAAGCTGCCAGACAATCGTGGCAAATGAAGATTTGACCATTGAAATCCCTAAATATACGATAAACTTAGTATCAGAAAATCACTAGAGGATAGACATTATGAGTCTTAGATGGACAGATACCATAGATATTGCTATCGAATTGGATGAGCGCCATCCAGATGTGGACCCTCAATATATACGTTTTACTGATTTGCATACCTGGGTGTGTGAATTACCCGAATTTGAAGACGATCCTGAGCGTTCAAGCGAGAAAATTTTAGAAGCCATACAAATGGCTTGGCTTGATGAGCGCGACTAAGGATTGTTGTAGAATCCTCCCACCTTAATTTATTACCTAAAATCCAACCTAACCGGAGATTACACACATGGCTGTGGAACGCACATTTTCTATTGTTAAACCTAATGCAGTTGCTAAAGACGTGATTGGTGCTATTTATTCACGTTTTGAACAAGCGGGCCTAAAGATTGTGGCGGCAAAAATGCTACATATGGACACTGAGAAAGCTCAGGGATTTTATGCGGTACACAAAGATCGCCCATTTTTTAATGACCTGGTAGCGTTTATGACTTCGGGTCCTGTGATGGTACAAGTGCTTGAAGGTGAAAATGCCATTATGAAAAATCGTGAAATTATGGGAGCAACTAATCCAGCCGAAGCAGCTGAGGGGACAATTCGTGCTGAGTTTGCAGATTCGCTAGAGGCGAATGCCGTGCATGGTTCCGATGCGCCGGAAACTGCAGCAGAAGAAATCGCATATTTTTTCACTGAGTCTGAGATTTGTCCGCGCAGCTAACAACAATTGAATCTCCAATTAATTTGATCGGTATGGACCGACCAGCATTGGAGAGTTATTTTCTTGATCGAGGCGAGAAAAAATTCCGTGTGCAACAAATTCTGCAATGGGTTTATCAGCGTGGTGTGATTGATGTCAACCAGATGTCCGATCTCAGCAAAAAATTACGCAATGCATTGCACGATGAAACTGTATTTAAATTCCCCGAAATTATTTCTGAGCAAGTGTCTGAAGATGGCACAACTAAATGGCTATTGCGCGCGGATGGTGACAATGCAATTGAAACTGTTTATATCCCAGAGAGTTCTCGTGGTACTTTGTGTATTTCTTCTCAGGTGGGCTGTGCACTAGATTGCACATTTTGTGCAACCGCTCGCCAAGGGTTTAATCGAAACTTAACGGCAGCGGAAATCATTGGTCAGGTATGGGTTGCCGATCAACGTTTAAGACAGTTACATAGCGGCAAACAAATGCTGACTAATGTTGTGTTTATGGGAATGGGTGAGCCATTGCTTAACTTCAAAAACGTATTGCCAGTGATTAATTTATTGTTAGAAGATCATGCGTATGGAATGGGTAAGCGAAAAGTTACTGTCAGCACATCGGGTGTGGTACCTAAAATTGATGAGTTATCAGAAACAATTGATGTGAGTTTGGCCATTTCTCTGCATGCGCCTAATGACGAAGTTCGCAACGAATTAGTACCTCTCAATCGTAAGTACCCTATCAAAGAATTATTGGCAGCATGCAAGCGTTACTTAAATAGCAAAGCCCGCAAAGAAAGTGTTACCTTTGAATATGTTATGCTTGATGGCGTCAATGATAGTGAACAACAGGCATATGAATTGGTTACTTTATTGAAAGATATTAGTGCAAAAGTGAATTTGATCCCGTTTAATGCGTTTGAGGGTTCGGGTTACCAGCGATCAACCCAACAGGCCATTGATAAATTTAGCAAAGTTCTAATGAATAATGGCATTGTTGTGATTACTCGCCGCCCACGCGGTGAAGATATTGATGCCGCTTGCGGGCAACTAGCAGGGCAAGTGGTGGATAAAGCTCATCGCGGTAATCATTATGTCAGAATGTATGAAAAGTCACTTATTAGTAAGAGGATAGAAACCCAATGCGTGTAATTATCCTTTTGATCACAAGTTTGATATTGATTTCATGTGCAACACAAGAAGTCAAAAATAGTAATAGCGAGGATATAAAAGTAAATCCCAAAGCTGCTGAAGTGAATGTTCAGCTTGGCGCGCACTATATTTCTGAAGGTGAATATAAACTGGCAGATGATAAATTAAAGCGGGCGTTTAAGCAGGATCCGAGATCCTCTATGGCGCGATGGACTTATGCAATCATGCAGGAAAAACTAGAACAACCCGAGGCTGCTAACTACTATTATAAAGAGGCGTTAAGAATCAATCCTAAAGATTCTCAAGGTCAGTATAATTATGGCTCATTTCTATGTAGGCAAAAGAAATATAAAGAATCAGAAAACCATTTTGTAAAAGCATTGGCCGATCCCCTTTATCAAGGCAAAGCAGCCGCAAACTTGAACGCGGGAGTTTGCTTAATGGAGGTCCCAGATTATGATCGAGCAGAAGGGTATTTCAAGGAAACTTTACGTCTGCAACCGAATAATCGTGTTGCGATGTATCAAATGGCTAAACTCAATTATTTGCAGGGCAATTATGCACAAGCTCAAAGTTATATACGTGATTTTGAGGAGTTGTCACCACACAGTCCTATTTCATTGTTACTCGCATATCAAATCGAAAAGGAATTGGGTAATACAAAAATTGCCAGTAGCTATGCAAAAGAGTTGCGTCAAAACTATCCTGCTTCAGAACAAGCTAGGCAGTTAATACGGATCCAGTAATGACATCCGAAAATACTTCTACAACTGACAATAAAGTTGATATAGGCGCAACGTTGCGAGCCGCACGTGAAAGTGCATCATACAGTGTAGCTTTTGTCGCTGATCAAATTCATTTGCAAGAAAATGTCATTAACTCTATAGAAGCTAATGAATTTGATCAATTACCAGGGCCTGTGTTTGTGCGTGGCTACATTCGTAGTTATGCCAAATTATTAGAAATCGATCCGCGGCCATTTATCGAACAAATAGAGGGCAAACCTGAAAATCAAGAAGTTGATTTTATAGCTAATAAACCTATCAAAGTTAAATCCTCTCGCTTAGATCCAATTGTTATTTGGGGAGCAGCAACTGTTTTTATCATTGCTATTGGTTTAGCTATTACTTGGTGGATGCAGGAAAGTATGGAGGACCCAGTTCAATTGGCAGAAATGGTTGAGCAGGTAGATGAAGTGGAATTGACAGAAGAAATCAATATCCAAGCAGCTTCTCAACAAGAACAAATTCCGGTAGTTGAGGAACACCAAGTAAGCTTGGGTGAAGTTAGTTCTGAAAATGTCTCAGCTGTTCAAGATGAATTGGCTATTACTAGTGTTATAAGTGAGCGAACAGAAGAAATAATTGCAAGCGATGAATCAGGGCAAGATATTATTGAGATCCCTGCTATCGGTGGCGATGTTAATCAAACTAGTTTGACTGTCATCTTTAATGAAGAAAGTTGGGCAGAGATATTTGATGCGCGCAAACGTCGTTTATTACATGGTCTTATAAAGCCAGGAGCGACAAGAGTCATTTCAGGAAAAGCGCCCTTTAGTATATTCCTCGGTAATTCCCCAGGTGTCGAGGTAGAAGTGAATGGTAAGAAGTATGATCACACACGTTACATTCGTGGAAATAATACTGCAAGATTCCAAATTGACGATCAAAACACATAGATATCATTCTCTTTCTGCTTTGCCTTTCTAAAATTTCATGAGCGATAAAATTCAATCTATACGTGGAATGCATGATTTCGCGCCAGAAGAGGCGTCAACTATGCGCATGTTAGAAAATAAGCTTATTGAAGCATTAAACAGTTATGCGTATCAGGAAATTCGCACACCATTGGTTGAAAAGTTAGACCTTTTCAAACGCTCGATTGGGGAAGTTACAGATATTGTCGAAAAAGAAATGTATGCTTTTGAAGACCGTGGTGGCGACTGGTTAGCGCTACGGCCAGAAGGTACTGCAGGTACGGTACGTGCTGGCATTCAACATGGATGGTTGCATAACCAGCAACAACGGTTTTGGTATATGGGTCCTTTTTTCAGACGCGAGAGACCACAAAAAGGCCGCTATCGTCAGTTTCATCAATTAGGTGTTGAGACATATGGATTTGCTGGGCCTGATATAGATGTTGAGTTGATATTGTTAACTCAATCGATGTGGAATGCTGTTGAGTTAAATGATGATAACTTAGAGCTTCAAATTAATAGCTTGGGCGATGCGGATGCCAGAGCAGAACATCGCAAACAACTTATTTCGTATTTATCAGATTATGAGAATGATCTTGATGATGATGCGCGCCGACGTTTACATTCCAATCCTCTTCGTATTCTTGATAGTAAGAATCCAGAAGTACAGGCTATTGTAAAGAATGCACCTATGCTAATGGATTATCTAAATGATGAAGCATTACAACATTTTGAAAAATTAAAAGACCTGTTAACACAGCTCGAAATAAATTTTGTTGTTAACCCAAGTCTGGTGCGTGGGCTTGATTACTATAACCGTACAGTCTTTGAGTGGATCACTCATGAATTGGGGGCTCAAGGCACGATTTGCGCCGGAGGTCGTTATGATTCATTAATTGAACAGGTAGGTGGGCGTGCTACGCTGGCTGCAGGATTTGCGCTTGGCTTGGAACGTCTTTACAGCCTGGTTGAATCACGAATGACTGAACAAAAGCGTACTATCGACGTCTACATGCTTGCGTTAGGCGAGCAGACATTTCCAATTGCTTTGAAAATAGCAAACAT
>JBCDBX010000045.1:0-14760 GCA_039182865.1 Pseudomonadota bacterium | reverse complement strand
TTCAAGACCAGATACCGGTCAATTTAGTTTGTGATTCTGCCGCAGCCAGCGCTATACGAACACAGGCTATCGATTGGATCATCGTTGGGGCGGATCGAGTGGCAGCAAATGGAGATATCGCCAATAAAATTGGGACTTTCAGTCTTGCAATCCTGGCTAAACATCTCGGTAAAAAATTCATGGTGGTGGCTCCCACCAGTACGATAGATCTCAAATCGGCAAGTGGTGCTGACATAAAGATTGAAGAACGTGATGCTAAAGAGATTACTCATATAGACCAAAAAGCGATGACCTCAGAAGAGGTAAATGCTTGGAATCCTGTGTTCGATGTTACACCGGCCACGCTTGTCGATATTCTGATTACGGAGCGTGGCGCCATTGAAAACCCAAATCGAGATAAGATAAGCGCACTATTTTAGTGTTAGGTTAAAAGTCGAGCGTTTGAGTCTTATTAAAAAACCCTAAATCCACATAAACCGGCCTTATTTAACGCATTTTCGTTTTTAATCTTTTCCTCCTCATAGGTAAAGGGTGTGATATAATTTCCAGTTCTAACCCTTATTAATTCTTCTCGGCTATTTATGGCATCCATCGCAAAAGAAATCCTTACAGTAAATCTTGAAGACGAAATGCGTAAATCCTACCTGGATTACGCGATGAGCGTCATTGTTGGGCGCGCCTTGCCGGATGTGAGAGATGGTTTAAAACCTGTTCATCGACGTACATTGTTTGCAATGCATGAACTAGGCAATGATTGGAACAAACCTTATAAAAAGTCGGCCCGTGTAGTGGGTGACGTCATCGGTAAATATCATCCGCATGGTGACACAGCTGTCTACGACACGATTGTTCGTATGGCACAAGATTTCTCTATGCGTTACACCTTGGTTGATGGCCAAGGCAACTTTGGTTCGGTAGATGGTGATGCACCTGCAGCGATGCGTTACACCGAAGTGCGCATGTCGAAGATCGCGCATGAAGTATTGGCTGACCTTGATAAAGAGACAGTCGATTTCATTCCTAACTATGACGAAAATGAAAAAGAACCCTCCGTTCTTCCGTCACGTGTACCAAATTTATTAGTCAATGGTTCTTCAGGTATTGCAGTAGGGATGGCGACAAACATTCCTCCGCATAATCTAAATGAAGTGGTCGATGCTTGTATTGCCATGATCAAAAATCCTGACATGTCGATAATAGATATTATGGAGTTAGTGCCTGGTCCTGATTTCCCAACCGCCGCTATCGTGAATGGCAAGAAAGGTATTGTGGATGCGTACCAAACAGGTCGTGGTCGCATATATTTGCGGGCACGCAGTCATATAGAGACAGATGAAAAAACAGGTCGTGAAACGATTGTTGTGACTGAACTTCCTTACCAAGTGAACAAAGCCCGCTTGATTGAAAAAATAGCGGAGCTTGTTAAAGAGAAACGTCTAGAAGGAATCGCGCCGAGTGGTTTGCGTGATGAGTCTGACAAAGATGGTATGCGCATCGTTATTGAATTACGACGTGGGGAAGTGAGTGAGGTGATTCTTAATAATCTGTACAAACATACTCAAATGCAGAATGTATTTGGTATTAATATGGTCGCACTGGTAGATGGTCAGCCACGTTTGTTGAACATTAAACAAGTGCTACAAGCCTTTTTGCGTCATCGGCGGGATGTTGTAACTCGTCGTACAATTTTTGAATTGCGTAAAGCGCGTGATAAAGCACATGTGTTAGAAGGGCAGGCCGTTGCATTAGCAAACATTGATCCCGTAATTGAAATGATCAAAGCTTCGAAAACTCCCACAGAAGCTAAACAAGCATTAATCGCTACTGCTTGGACGCCAGGTGCGGTCACCGATATGTTAGAGAAGTCTGGTGCCGGTTCTTCGCGACCTGAAAAACTCGATGAAGAATTTGGGCTGCGTGATGGTAAATATTATTTATCTGATGTGCAGGCTCAGGCCATCCTCGATTTACGATTACATCGATTGACTGGCTTAGAACAAGAAAAGATTGTTAAAGATTACAGCGAATTGCTAGATGTGATTGCGGGTCTGTTAGCGATATTGGAAAGTCCTGATCGTTTAATGGAGGTCATTCGTGAAGAGCTTCAAGAGATTAAAGAAAAATATGGCGATGAACGTAAGACTGAGATTACAACGACTCAAGTTGATTTAGGTATTGAAGATCTTATTCAGGAAGAAGATGTCGTCGTGACGTTGTCTCATGCAGGTTATGCTAAGGCTCAACCATTAGATGTATATCGGGCTCAGCGCCGAGGCGGTCGCGGAAAAGCAGCAACCTCTGTGAAAGAAGAAGACTTTGTTGATAATTTGTTTGTGGCAAACACACACGACACTATTTTATGTTTTTCAAGTCTCGGTAAAGTTTATTGGCTGAAAGTGTATGAGTTACCACAGTCAGGTAGAACGTCGCGTGGTAAGCCGATTGTGAATTTGCTTCCATTACAAGAGAGCGAACGCATTAATGCTATTTTGCCGGTCAATGACTTTGAGCAAGATGCCTATGTATTTATGGCAACAAGCAAAGGTACAGTTAAGAAAACACCTCTTAAAGATTTTTCAAGACCACGATCAAGCGGCATTATTGCATTAGAGTTACGTGAAAATGATCATCTTATCGGTGTTGAGATAACAGGTAATGCCCATCAAATTATTTTGGTAGCAGATACTGGAAAAGCAATTAAGTTCAACGAAAATGATGTGCGTCCTATGGGCAGAACTGCAGCAGGTGTTCGCGGGATTAAGATTGGTACGCAAAACAAAGTTATTTCTTTGATTGCTGTGCAACCAGACGATATCGATCATCAGGTATTACTTGGCACTGAACGTGGTTTCGGTAAGCGAACACCAGTGCAGGATTTTCCAGCGCAAAAACGTGGTGGCCAGGGCGTCATTGCGATTCAAACCACTGAAAGAAATGGTGTGGTCGTCGGCGCTGATTTAGTGTCAGAAGATGATGAGACCATGTTAATTACAAATCGTGGGACACTTGTTCGCACACAAGTTAAAGATATCTCTTCCATGGGAAGAAATACTCAAGGTGTCACTTTAATTCGACTTAGCCATGAAGAACAGCTTATGGAATTAGAGGCTATTCAAACATTATCAGATGACTCTGATGATGATTCCGGTGAAGAAGAGCCTACCGTTCATTAATGTTTGTGAGTTCTGAGCATTACTTTGGTGCGGGTCCAGCCGCAATTCCTCTAGCAGTTAAGCAGCAATTTCAGAATGCTGTTATTCAATATGAAGATTTGCCTATTTCAATCTTAGAGCTAAGTCATCGTTCTGAAGCGTTCACTGAAATCCTTGAAGACGCACGCAAAGCACTGCGCTCTCTATATACCATTCCAGACAATTATCATATTTTGTTTATGCAAGGTGGAGCGACACTGCAATTTGATGCGGTTCCCCTAAACCTATTAGGGCAATCTCATCAAGCCACGTATGTTGACACAGGATTATGGTCACATCGTGCGGCAAACTTCGCAGAAAAATATACTCAAGTAAATCTTATAAGTGGCTTGGAAAATGTAAATGGTAAATCCTGCTGTGTTTCTTCATCACAATGGGAGTATCCAAAAGACTCTGCCTATTTATATGTGGTACCGAATGAAACAGTAGATGGCATTGCTCTGCCTGAAGTTGAAGTGATTGATATGCCAATTGTGGCTGATATGACATCTTGTTTTTTGATGCGCACACTTGATGTGTCAAGATATGGAGTAATATTTTCAGCCACTCAAAAAACACTGGGTATTTCTGGTCTTACTATTGTAATCATACGCGAGGACTTGCTCGATAAAGCATCTGCTGAAACGCCTTATTTATTGAGATATGACGAACATGTAAAAGAAAATTCGATTGTTAACACTTCACCCGTTGTTGCTTGTTATATCACTAAACTCATGCTGAAGTGGGTTTGTGATCATGGAGGTTTGGATCAGATGATTCAAGAAGCAAGCTCTCGAGCGAAAATGCTTTATTCGACAATAGATGAAAGCGATTTTTGGTTTAATTCAGTATGTAATGATAGTCGATCAACTATGAATGTCGTATTTGATTGTCAGGATAAGAACATATTAAGTGAATTTTTTGAGCGAGCAGAACAGCAAGGCTTAACAGGACTTAAAGGTCATCGTCAAAGAGGTGGAGTGCGTGCGAGTATGTATAATGGTACTCCAATGGAGGCTGTTTCCCAGCTTACTGAATTAATGCGTAATTATTCTTAGTTAGAATAAAAGTCTAGATACCATTTAGCAAAATTCGCAATACCTACTTCAATTGTTGTCGAAGGTTTGTAATCCACATCTTCAACTAACGCATCCACATCTGCATAAGTATCTGGAACATCGCCTGGCTGCAAAGGAAGTAAGTTCTGAATGGCTTTTTTACCTAAGCAATCTTCAAGTACTTCAATATAGCGCTTTAACTCGACAGGTTGGTTATTGCCAATATTGTATAGTCGATATGGTGCCTTACTACTTGCAGGGTCAGGGTTGTCGCCAGACCAATTTTCATTAGAGGTTGGGACTTTATCTAGCGTTCTTATTACTCCTTCAATAATATCATCTATATAGGTGAAATCACGCCGGTGATTGCCATAATTAAATACGTCAATTGGTTCTCCCGCCAGAATTTTCTTAGCGAACTTTTGTAGCGCCATATCTGGCCGATCCCAGGGACCATAAACAGTGAAGAAACGTAAGCCAGTCGTCGGTATTTGATAGAGGTGAGAATAAGTATGTGCCATAAGTTCGTTAGACTTTTTGGTCGCAGCATATAGGCTCACAGGATGGTCAACATTATTGTGTACTGAAAATGGCATATTAGTATTAGCACCATATACGGAGCTACTTGATGCATAAACTAAGTGTCCAACGTTATTATTGCGACAAGCTTCTAGGATATTGATGAAACCAACAATATTAGTATCGATATAGGCGAATGGATTTTCTAGTGAATATCGAACACCTGCTTGCGCAGCTAAATTTACTATGCGCTCTGGTTTATGTGTTTTAAATAAATCATTGAGGGCTTTGCGATCTTCTAGATTAATTCGGGCTTCTGTGAAATATTTATGATCGATAATTCTGGCCAGACGTGCTTCCTTGAGGGAAATATCATAGTAATCATTTAAGTTGTCGACGCCTATGATTTCATCGCCTCTTTCTAGTAGACGCTGGGATAGCGCATTTCCTATAAAACCTGCTGTTCCCGTAACTAAAATTTTCATGATTATGATTTAAGTTAATTTAGAGACGAGCATCGACATCGTTTTTGGGTAAGATATGTTTGACATCAAAAAGAATATGCTTTTCTTTTCCTAGCTTTCGTATGGCATCACTACCCATTTCCTTAAAAACTTGGTGAGCAACTGTAATAATAATTGCGTCATAGTGATTGGGTCTAAGTTTTGGAATCAAAGAAATGCCGTATTCATCATGAGCTTCAGCGTGATCTACCCAAGGATCATAGACGTCAATTTTTGCATGATATTTACTAAATTCTTGAATAACATCAATTACGCGTGTATTTCGAATATCTGGGCAGTTTTCTTTAAAAGTGAGGCCTAGGATAAGAATGTTAGAATCTACGGTATGGATTTTGTTTTTAGTCATTAGTTTAATGGCTGTTTCGGCTATATAAGATCCCATACCATCATTTATTCGGCGAGCTGACAAAATCATTTCGGGATTAGAGCCCATAGACTGAGCTTTATGGGTTAGGTAGTAAGGGTCTACTCCAATGCAATGACCTCCTACTAAGCCTGGTCTAAACGGTAAGAAATTCCACTTAGTTCCGGCAGCTTCTAATACTTCAAAAGTATCTATGCCCATTTTATTGAAGATTAAAGCGAGCTCATTCATTAATGCGATATTCACATCGCGCTGTGTGTTTTCGATGACCTTAGCGGCTTCCGCAACTCTAATGCTGCTGGCCATGAATGTGCCTGCTGTAATTATTGATTGGTATACTACATCAACGAATTCAGCAACTTCTGCTGTAGATCCCGATGTTATTTTCTTGATTGTTGGTAAGCGGTGTTTTTTGTCGCCAGGGTTGATACGCTCGGGGCTGTAGCCGATAAAGAAATCCTCATTAAATTTTAACCCAGACTCATTTTCAAGAATGGGTACGCATATCTCTTCAGTAGTTCCAGGATATACAGTAGATTCGTAAACAATGATTGCTTCTTTTGATATGACTTTACCCACTGTTGTGGATGCATCTATTAGTGGTGTGAGGTCGGGTTGCTTGTGTTCATCTATTGGAGTGGGAATAGTGACGATAAAAAAATTACATTGTGCTAGGTCTTTAATGTTAGCTGTAAAGCTTAGTTGCTTCGCTTGAATTAATTCTTCTGTATCAACTTCTAAGGTTCGATCATTACCAGAGTTCAATTCGCTGATTCGCAGTTGATTGATGTCAAAACCTAACGTTTTATTCTTTTTGCCAAATTCGACCGCTAAAGGTAAGCCAACATAGCCAAGACCAATCACAGCAATATGCAAATTATCGTTAGATAGCATGAGGAGCACTTTGTTTGATTAAAAGAAATATTTCTAATTTTGTTGAAGCATATTACATTAAGATACTTGGTTTTTGTTAAGTAACCGTGTGAATAAGAGTAAGTGATTATCCGATACATGGGAGAAGTTAGCAGTAAATTCATCGCTGAGAGGATAGCTTTCAAAAGATATATAGACGAGCGATTATTTGAATATAATAATGCCTTTAGTTTTATAGAGAAGTTTTAAAATCAAGGTATATGGTTGCAATAGATCAAGTTTTAGACGTTTTGGCAGATTCGCTTGATAGCTCAGTCTCTGTGCGCGAGATGGACGAAGATGCGCGTTTATTTGGCGCGGTTCCGGAGTTGGATTCAATGGCAATTGTTGGTGTTATCACATCCATTGAGGAAAAGTTTGGCATCAGATTTGAAGATGACGAATTAGATGCAGAAATTTTTGAAACTGTGGGCAGTTTAATTAAGCAAATTGCAGCTAAGTTAGAAGATAAAACGGTTAATTAACTATTCAGCTAAATAAAAATCTCATTTGGGTGTGGGTGGCTTAAAAAATTAATAGGACTTGCAGAATACCCATAAGCACCTGAATTAAATACTGCAATATAATCACCAATATTCGCTTCAGGAAGATCTAAATTTTCTGCTAGTATATCCAGAGGCGTGCATAAGGGCCCGACTACATTCGCTTTTATTATTTTAAAGCCAATTTTATTAGCGACAGTGACTGGGAAATTTTTACGTATCACTTGTCCTAAGTTTCCACTGGCCGCCAGGTGATGATGTAATCCTCCATTAACTACCAAAAAAGTTTTTCCACGCGAAATTTTTTTATCAATGATTTTGCATAAATAAATTCCGCATTCACCTACGAGATAGCGACCCAGTTCGATAATTATTTGGGTATTGCTGAAATCATCTGAGTATTTTTCAATTAATTTGAATAAATTATCTCCGATAGGCTTTAAGTCAAGTGGGTGCTCTCCTGGAAAGTAGGGGATTCCAAAACCTCCCCCGATATTTAGTTGCCTAATTTTCGTATTTGTTTGTCGTGATAATTCTGCGGCTAGTTCAAAAGTTTTAATTTGAGATTCTATAATGGACACATGTTTAAGGTTTTGTGATCCACTATATATAAGCAAGCCCTGAAAATTTATTGATGAATTATTTATTCTGTTTATCAGTTCGGCTGCAGTTTCTGAATCAACTCCAAAGGGTTTTGACCCACCTGACATTTTCATGCCTGAAGATTTTAATTCGAAGTTAGGGTTTATTCTTAACGCGGCGTTAGCGGTTATCCCAACTCTATTAGATATTTCAACGACACGCTTAAATTCATTTTCAGATTCAAGATTGATGGTAATCCCGCTTTTTATCGCGAGTAATAAATCTTCATTGCTTTTACCTGGACTGGCAAAGCTAATTGATCCAGCTTGGGCGCCACTCTCTAATGCGAGTTGTAATTCTTTGCCTGAGGCAATATCTAAGCCATTGATTTGAGGTTGGATATGTTTAATCAGTTCAGGCATTGGATTAGCTTTTATCGCATAGTGAATTTCTATGCTGCTAGGTAGGTATTTTTTTAATCCTTTGATCTTGCTGTCTATGACTTCATGGTCGTATATGAAAGTAGGTGTGTCGTTATTGTTAGAAATAATGTCTGTTACTTTTTGTTTGCCGATAACAATACAGCCATCTTGAACGGAAAATAATTCCAAAAAATTATAGTGTTCTGATTTAGATTCTTTCATATTCATTTACTCAGGCTTTCGATTTCTATACGTAATGAATCGCGATCAATTTTCCCATTGATGTTAATAGGTAACTCAGTCTTAATGATAATTTCTTTAGGGATCATATAGCCGGGTAAGATTTTTTTGAGGCTTGCAATGATGTTATTTGAGGTTTCGCTATGTTGTTTTGTGCAAGTTGCTACTGCAATGATTGCTTGCCCAAGCTCATCATTTGGAACACCAAATGCTGCACATTCTTTTACTATTTCAAATTGCAATATTGCATCTTCAATTTCTGATGGGCTAACTCTATAACCAGAGGTTTTTATCATTTCATCTTTTCGACCGATAAAGTACAGGTATCCCTCTTTATCTTTTTTTACTAAATCTCCGGATCTAACTGCAAGTTTGAATGAGTGTTTGCTCGCAATAGAATCTGGGAGTGGTTTAAATTTTTCGACAGTTTTAGTTGAGTGATCCCAGTAACCTTTTGCCACAAGCGATCCCGCATGTACGAGCTCGCCTATTTCTTCAGGGGGACATTCTTCATTATCCTCATTGATAATAAATAGTTCTGCGTTCGGAATCGCTTTTCCTATGGAGGTTGGATGACTTGATAACTTATTTGGTGGCAAGTAGGTAGAGCGAAAAGCTTCCGTTAATCCATACATTAAATAGATGTCTGTTTTCGGCAAGAGATTACTAAGCTTATTAGTTAGTTTTTCTGGCATAGCTCCCCCCGAATTTGTAATGTATCGTAAATTTTTCTGGACGCATCCAGGAAATGTCAATTTCACCAGCTGAGACCACAGACTTGGGATTCCAGCTAAACCAGAAATTCTATACTTTTGGATGGCATTTAATACATCTTTGGGAAGCAAGTAATCGAGTAATACAATAGTAGCGCCAACTGAAAACGCAGTGGTCAATTGGCTGAAACCATAGTCAAAGCTGAGAGGCAGAAGTGCAAGTATTCGATCTTGATCTGAATTATTAAGATAGCTTGCAACACTTTTTGCACCTACGCACATATTTTCATGTGTAAGCACTACGCCTTTGGGCATACCAGTGCTGCCCGAGGTATAAAAGATCGCTGCCAAATCAGATGCTTCTAATTCAATAGTATTGATTTCTTTATTAATACAAAATGAATTCCATGTTGAAATAGTTATAAATTCATATTCTTTCGCACTAGTTTCTTCTGTTATAACTATGTTTTTAAGATTGGGACATTTTTTAATAATCTGATTTAATTGCTCGAGTCGTTTTTCAGATGTTACTAATACATTGACATCACAATCATTTAACACATGCTGAACTTGTTCAGCTTTAAGGACCGGATTGATTGGGACTATGCATGCACCCGCGTGCAATGAGCCAAATATGGCAATAACAGTCTCAGCTTGTTTTGGTAGAAATACACCGACACGAGTGCCTTTTGTTAAGTTTAAATTTGCAAGCCCGTTGGCAAATTTTCTGATTTTTAGGGCAAGGTCTTGATAAGAAACAATTTCGCTTTTGTGTTCGAGCGCAGTTTTATCAGGTCGAAGATTGGCTTGTTCAAAAATAAATGAATGAAGTAGCAAGGTCTTTGGTTCGCTTGATATGGATAAGCTATTTATTTTAGCCGGTTAACAATGTAAAGAGGGGTAAATATTCATCTTATCTAGTTGTATTTTCTACAACGGTTCACTACCCTAGGTCCACTTCTGGAATGAGTCCGAAAAGAGGATCATTGCAAGTAGTTATGTCTCCTGGTTAGGTATGTTCTGATTTCCATGTGTAAAAAATAATGAGCAATAAATTAGCAGATTTCCGCGCCCAAATTGATCAATTAGATAAGCTATTATTGGAGCTTATTTCTAAGCGTGCTAAATGTGCGACAGATGTGGGTGACTATAAGCGTTCTAATGGTGATGGGGAAAGTGATTTTTTTCGTCCTGAGCGTGAGGCTGAAGTTTTGCGAACAGTGATGGAAAGAAACCCAGGTCCACTGCCTGACAAGGAAATCACTCGTATATTTAGGGAAATAATGTCGGCTTGTCTCGCATTAGAGCAGCAAATGAATATTGCATACTTGGGTCCTGCCGGAACTTATACAGAAGAAGCCGCTTTGAAGCATTTTGGTCAGTCGGTGACCACAAGTGCTATGAATTCTATTGATGAAGTGTTTCGTGAAGTCGAGTCTGGAGTTGCTAACTTTGGCGTAGTGCCTGTGGAGAATTCGACAGAAGGTGTGATTACACACACTTTGGATAACTTTATGCAGTCTTCATTGAAAATTGTGGGTGAGGTGGAGTTGCCCGTCCATCATCAATTGTTGTCGTGTGAAGACACCATTGAAAATATTCAATTAGTGTATGCACATCAACAGTCTCTAGCGCAATGCCGAAAATGGTTAGATGCAAATCTAGAAGCTGCTGCTAAGGAACCTGTTGCCAGCAATGCGCATGCTGCTAAGTTATCTCAGAACTCTAATGGTGTCGCAGCCATCGCAAGTAGTTCAGCTGCGCAAAAATATCAGTTGAATGTATTGGCAAGCAATATTGAAGATATGCCTAATAATACAACGCGCTTTTTAATCATCGGTAATAAAACAGTTGGCCCATCTGGATTGGATAAAACTAGTTTGTTAGTTAGTGCTACTAATAAACCTGGTGCACTGCATAAATTATTAGAGCCTTTTGCCAAGCATAATGTAAGTATGACGAGAATTGAGTCGCGGCCATCTCGTGGTGCAAAGTGGGAGTATGTATTTTTCTTGGATCTACAAGGGCATTGTGAAGATCGTGCGATGAAAATGGCTTTAAGCGAACTCAATAAAGAAGCCGATATGATCAACGTTTTGGGCTCTTACCCACAAGCCGTTCTATAAGAAGTTATATTATTTATGCTTAAAACGGTTGCGGTTATTGGTGTGGGTTTGATTGGCGGGTCATTGTCTAGTGGGCTTCGTGAGAAGAGATGGTGTGAAACTGTTATCGGAATCGATTCTGATGAAAGCGCAATTGCCAATGCGCTCCGCTTGAATGTAATTGATCAGGGATATACCTCAATTACAGATTGTGATTATGTGCCTGATCTAGTGGTTATTGCTGTCCCTGTGCTAAAAGTTGGTGCGGTTAGTGAAAAAATTAAAACTTGGTTTGCTTCTGCAAAAGCGGTCACAGATGTCGCGAGCACTAAACAAAAAGTTATTAATGACGTTCACCATGTGTTTGATGCTGCAATCCCGAATAACTTTGTTCCCGGACATCCCATTGCAGGTCGGGAACAAAGTGGTGTGCAAGCAGCGACAAGCAATTTATTTGAAAATCGTCGCGTCATTCTAACGCCTTTAGAAAATACATCTGTAGCAAGCTCCGATTTGGTGAAATCTATGTGGCAAGCATTAGGCGCAAATGTTGAAACATTGACGGCTGAGGTTCACGATAAAATTCTCGCAGCAACTAGCCATTTACCTCATGCCTTAGCATTTTCTTTAGTGCATTGTTTGGCAAGCCAATCACATACTGAGGAAATCTTTCGTTATGCGGCGGGTGGTTTTGCAGACTTTTCTCGTATCGCTTCAAGTGATCCTGTACTTTGGAAAGAAATATGCTTGGCCAATCGGAGTGAGTTGCTCGATGCTATCGTAGAGTTCGAAAATTGCCTGAAAGAGCTGCGAACTGGGTTGGAGAATCGTGATGGTGAAGCTTTAGAAAGAATATTTTTAAATGCAAAAACTACACGCGATCGATTTACTCAATAACTATAAAAGCTTGTTTTGAAATATATCGTAAAACCAAACCAGCAAGCTTTAGGTGAAATCACTGTGCCTGGTGATAAATCAATTTCTCATCGTGCCATCATGTTAGCTTCCATTGCAGAAGGAAAAACAACAATCACTGGGTTTTTACATGGTGAAGATTGTTTGGCTACTCTTAAAGTTTTCCAGCAAATGGGTGTTCAAATAGAGTATCAAGCCGATGGGAATATTACGGTGTGTGGTGTAGGCCGCAATGGATTAGTTCAACCAGAATCTACTTTGGACTTAGGAAATTCTGGTACATCCATAAGATTATTAACAGGCTTACTTGCTGGTCAGCCCATAGCGACTAAGCTAATTGGTGATCAATCTTTAATGAAGCGACCAATGCGTCGAGTGTGCGATCCATTGTTACAAATGGGCGCAAATCTTGAAACGGCTGAAAACGGTACTCCTCCAATAATGATCATGCCCGTGGACAAACTGCAAGGTATTTCATATCGCTTACCTGTTGCTAGTGCGCAAGTTAAATCAGCCATTTTATTAGCGGGTTTGTTTGCTCAGGGCAAAACCGAAATAATTGAATCAAAATCTACACGCGATCATACAGAACGCATGTTGCAATCATTTAACTATCCCATCGAAGTTAACAATGGAAGTATTTCTATTGAGGGTGGATTTAAGTTGCAAGCCACTGATATTCAGGTTCCAGCTGATTTATCCTCTGCGGCATTTTTCATTGTTGCCTCCTGCATAGCTAAACAGGGTGAAATTACAATCCACAATGTTGGGATTAATCAGACGCGCATAGGAGTGCTGGAAATTTTAAAAGAAATGAATGCATCTATTGAAATTACCAATCATGCGATGATGGGTGGAGAGCCTACTGCGTCCATAACTGCACGCTCTAGCGAGTTGAAAGGAATTGATGTGCCAGTTCATTTGGTGCCTGCTGCCATTGATGAATTTCCTATTATTTGTATTGCCGCTGCCTGCGCGGATGGTTTAACTCGTGTTACTCAAGCAGAAGAATTACGCGTCAAAGAAAGCGATCGGATTGCTCAGGTTGCAAAAGGTCTGTCAACACTTGGAGTAGAAGTAGAGGAATTTCCAGATGGCCTAACCATACAAGGTGGTGAGTTTTTGGGTGGTCAAATTGAAAGTGGCCATGACCATCGCATTGCTATGTCATTTGCAGTTGCTTCTCTACGCGCTAAATCAACGATAGAAATTTCAGACTGTGAAAATGTTGCGACTTCTTTTCCAGGTTTTGTTGGGCTAGCTCAAAGTCTCGGTTTGCATGTTGAAGTTTTAGAATAATTATATGAATGATTCGGTATTTGTTGCCACTATAGATGGGCCTGCGGGTGTTGGTAAAGGCACCTTGGCAAAACGGCTAGCATCGAAATTCAACTATTTGTATTTAGACAGTGGAGCCGTATATCGCGCTGTCGCCTCTCGCGTCATCAAGAATAAGATTGATACGAATGATATTACGGCTGTTGCCCATACGGCTAAGGGCCTGGCTCTTGATTTTCCTGCTGAAAAGAATTACCAGGCTCACGTTAATGGCGAAAATATTGATGCGGATTTGAGATTGGAATCCTGTTCCAACATAGCTTCGAAAATTGCCAGTATTCCTGAAGTGCGGGCTGAAGTCTTGGATTTACAAAGAAGCTTCCAAAATGCACCAGGATTGATCGCTGATGGCCGTGATCTGGGAAGTGTTGTGTTTCCCAGGGCCCAGGCTAAGATATTTCTTGATGCAAGCTGTGAAGAACGAGCGCAAAGGAGATATAAGCAGTTGATTAATCAGGGAATCAGTGCTAGCTTTGACCACCTTTTCGACAGCATACGTGCTAGAGATGAGCGAGATCGTACACGCAGTACGTCGCCCTTAGTAGCAGCTAAAGGGGCATGGGTGATTGACTCTACCGAATTAACTATTGATGAAGTGTTCAGTCTAGCAGCTGATTACATTCAACAACGGTTTCCTATGAGTAAGTAGCGTCAATTAAATTTTAACTAACCAATATCTTATTTAAAGATATATTTTTATAAAAGTATTTATTCATGAGTGAAAGTTTTGCGGAGTTATTAGAAGAAAGTTTTTCCAACCTAAATATGAAGCCTGGCACTATCGTTGATGGTACCGTGGTCGATGTTAAAAACGATGTTGTCGTTGTCAATGCTGGCCTTAAATCCGAAGGCGTTATTCCAATTGATCAATTCAAGAATGAACGTGGTGAAGTAAATGTTGCTTTAGGTGATGTTGTCGAAGTTGCATTAGATGCATTTGAAGATGGTTATGGTGAAACACGTTTATCAAGGGAAAAAGCACGTCGTGCAAAAGCCTGGAGCGAGCTAGAACGTATTAGTGAAACAGGTGAAACCATTTCTGGAATTATCACCGGGCGCGTCAAAGGTGGATTTACAGTTGAATTGCCAGATATTAGAGCATTTTTACCAGGTTCTTTAGTTGATGTTCGCCCGGTGCGTGATACAGCCTATCTCGAAGGGAAAGAATTAGAATTCAAAGTCATTAAGTTGGATCAACGTCGCAATAATGTTGTTGTTTCGCGTCGTGCTGTCGTTGAAACAGAATTTAGTGAAGAGCGTGAATCACTACTGGAAAGCCTACATGATGGCAGTGTGGTGAAAGGTATCGTTAAGAACTTAACCGATTATGGTGCTTTCTTAGATCTTGGTGGTGTCGACGGCTTATTACACATC
>JBCDBX010000044.1:0-15046 GCA_039182865.1 Pseudomonadota bacterium | reverse complement strand
ATTAATCAATACAAAGCATGGGCATGTGGCATTAATCTAGCCGTTATATCCTTAAGCTGTTAAGGTACAACCCCATTACTGATTGCACCCTAAGCACGTGAAAAATCGAAGAATTTTAGTCACCAGCGCACTACCCTATGCGAATGGTTCCATCCACATTGGCCACTTGGTCGAATACATTCAGACTGACATTTGGGTGCGCTTTCAAAAAATTTGTGGGCATCAGTGTATTTATGTATGTGCAGACGATGCGCATGGCACACCGATTATGATTCGCGCACAACATGAAGGGATTACGCCGGAAGAATTAATTGCCAAGACTAAAGAAGAACACGAAAAAGACTTTGCCGATTTTCATATTGCTTTCGATAATTTTCACAGCACGCACTCGGATGAGAATCGCGAAATTTCTTCCAGCATCTTTAAGAAGCTGCAAGAAAATAATTTTATCCGCACAAAAACAGTCACAGATTTATTCGATCCGATAGAAGAAGTATTCCTGCCGGATCGATTTGTAAGAGGTGCGTGTCCGAAGTGTGGAGCTGAAGACCAGTATGGCGATAACTGTGAAGTCTGTGGTGCTACTTACAGCCCTGCGGATTTAATTAATCCCAAGTCAGCCATCAGTGGTGCGCAACCCGTTCAAAAAGAAAACTTACATTACTTCTTTCAATTAAGTTCATTACAAGACGAACTTAAAGACTGGACACAGTCAGAAAGTTTACAGCCGGAAATCGCTAACAAGATTTCTGAATGGTTTGCCGATGGTTTACAAGATTGGGACATCTCACGCGATGCGCCTTACTTTGGTTTTGAAATACCAGACGCACCCGGCAAATATTTTTATGTGTGGCTAGACGCACCGATAGGTTACATGGCGAGCTTTAAAAATTATTGCGACCGAACCGGTGAAGACTTTAAGACCTTCTGGGATAAAAATAGCGAAACCGAGCTTTATCATTTTATTGGTAAAGATATTGCTTACTTCCATACTTTATTCTGGCCGGCAACATTAATGGGTTCAGGTTGGCGCACACCGACCAGTGTTTTTTGTCATGGGTTCTTAACCGTCAACGGACAGAAGATGTCGAAGTCACGTGGCACTTTTATTAAAGCGCGAACTTATTTAAATCATCTGCATCCAGAATATTTACGTTACTACTTTGCGGCCAAATTAAATGCAGGCGTTACTGATATTGATTTAAATCTTGAGGACTTCCAACAACGCGTGAATAGCGACGTGGTTGGTAAACTTGTCAATATTGCCAGCCGTTGTGCGGGTTTCATCTATAAAAAGTTCGATGCTGAACTGACGTCTAACTTTGTATCTGAGGGTCAACAAGTATTTGCGGATGCTGCAGAAAAAAATACAGAAATAAAAGCGCTCTATGAACAACGCAAATATTCTGAAGCTATGCGCACGATTATGAGTATTGCTGACTCAACCAACCAAGTGATTGATCAATTTAAACCTTGGGAACGCATAAAAGATGAAACTAATCACGATGAAGTTCATCAAGTGTGTAGTTTCGGCATTAATATGTTTCGACTATTGATTGGGTACTTAAAACCTGTGATGCCACAACTGGCTGAAAAATCGGAAGCATTTTTGAATACAGAAATTACCTGGGGTGACTTATCATCAGGTCAAGCTTTTCCCACTGGACACAAAATAAATAAATTCAAACCTCTAATTACCCGTATTGAAAAAGAAGCGATAGACAATATGCTCGAAGAAAGTAAACAAGATGCAGCACCTAAAGCTAGCGACCCTATTTCAGATGAAATAAGCATTAACGACTTTGCGAAATTAGACTTACGTGTCGCACGCATCGCCAAAGCCAAACATGTAGAAGGTGCCGATAAATTACTGCAACTCACTTTAGATCTGGGCGAACCCACGGGCGGCGTTCAAAAAAATGTTTTTGCGGGCATTAAGAGCGCTTACGCGCCAGAAGATCTGGAAGGCAAGCTTGTGGTGATGGTAGCTAACTTAGCATCTCGTAAAATGCGCTTTGGTTTATCAGAAGGCATGGTACTTGCTGCAAGTGGCACAGATAGCGGTTTGTTTGTAATTGCTCCGGACGAAGGCGCAACACCTGGTATGCGCGTCAAATAACTAAATGGCGATTTCATACGCACAATCACTTGCAATTATTGATGAAAAAAATTGCATCGGTTGTACCTTGTGCATAAAAGCCTGCCCTTTTGACGCCATCATCGGCGCTTCACAACAATTACATTCTGTCGTTAAGCAATTATGCACCGGGTGTAAATTATGTATCGAACCGTGTCCGGTAGATTGCATAAGCATGGTAGATAACCATGAGCTAGATAACATCTTGCCTGATGCAACTAATTTTAGTCAGCACAAAGCTTGTATTGATTGCGATAAATGCGCGCCGGTTTGCCCGAGCAATCTATCACCGGATGTTCTTTATAAAGAACTTAAAACCAATAAATATCATCGTCTAACCGAGTTGATGATAGATAAGTGCACTGCCTGTGGTGAATGTAATAAAGTCTGCCCGAGTCATATTCCTCTCTCACAATCATTTACTTATGGTAATGCAATGCTGGCAATTAAAAATCAGCAAAAAGAATTTTCGCTTGAAAGTAAAAAACGCCTTAAACAACGTGAATTACGTTTAGCGAACAAAGCATCTTCAAAAGACAGCATGCTGGCAAATAACAAACTTAATATTGCCGATAAATTACAAGCCTTGAAGAATTCTCAACTTAATTCGTGAACAAAAATAAGCGCATTGAAATTTTTTCGCGTTTGCGCGAACAGAATCCTCACCCAACCACAGAACTCAATTTTAATAATGAATTTGAATTATTGATTGCAGTGATTCTCTCTGCCCAAGCTACCGATGTGAGTGTGAATAAAGCGATCGGTCCATTGTATAAAGTCGCAAATACGCCCGAAGCTATGTATACATTAGGTGAAAAAAAACTTAAGACCTATGTGAGAACCATTGGACTATATAACACAAAAGCTAAGAACGTCATTAAGACCTGTAAAATTTTAATCGATGAGCATGAAGGCAAAGTACCAGAAGATAGAGCAGCCCTAGAAGCCTTGCCTGGCGTCGGTCGCAAGACGGCCAACGTGATACTTAACACGGCCTTTGGCCATCCAACGATTGCGGTCGATACGCATATCTTTCGCGTTTCAAACCGCACAGGTATCGCGCCTGGAAGGACAGTACTCGAAGTTGAAAAACGCTTAATAAGGCTAGTCCCAGATGAATTTAAACAAGATGCTCACCATTGGCTGATACTGCATGGACGCTATACATGCATTGCACGAAGGCCGAAGTGTTCAGAATGCATCATTACGGACTTATGCGAATACCGACAAAAAAACCTTAATTAAAGTACTATTTTCGATTAGATGTGGCTTTGAACTATAGTGTTTGGTAGGTCTCTAAAATTTCAGTTTGGCGAGTAGAGGTCATATCTAGCTAAGATTTAAATTGCTTGGTAATATTTTTGGCCCTTATGGGGTCTCTATAGCCAGATAAGCAATTATCAAGAACTTTAAGAAATCTTTAACAAGAAAAACGGAGATAGTAGATGTCTAAGAAATTCGAACTTAAACCAATGTCTGCTGCAATTGGTGCAGCATTAACAGCAAGTGTTCTTGCGCTTCCTATAGCTAACGCTGACGAAAACCCATTTGCCATGACTGACCTATCTTCTGGTTTCATGGTTGCTGGCGAAGGTGAAGGCTCTTGCGGCGAGGGTAAATGTGGTGAGGGTGAAGGCTCTTGCGGCGAAGGTAAATGTGGTGAAGGCAAGTGTGGTGAAGGTGAAGGCTCTTGCGGCGAAGGTAAATGTGGTGAAGGCAAGTGCGGCGAAAGCTAATTTAAACAATTACAACTTCACAGCCCCAGGGTGATCTGCACCCAGATTAGATTCGAATATTAGGCGTTTCTAATTACAAAGCGGCGAGTTCTGTACAGAACTCGCCGTTTTTTTAACCCAATTTATAACTTATACTCATAGAAAAGATTGGGGTATACGATGGAAAAAGAAATGGAGAAGCTATCGAATTTTGCGATTGCTTCGTTAGAGATAATGGCATTTTTATTTGTTGCCATTTTCATCATAGCCATAATCACCATTGTGGTCATTTACGTCATTGATCGCAGTCAAACCAAACAAGCCATTCGTCATAACTATCCAGTTATTGGAAGATTCCGCTATTTCTTTGAGCATCTCGGAGAATTCTTCAGGCAGTATTTCTTTGCAATGGATCGTGAAGAACTACCTTTTAATCGTGCAGAACGATCTTGGGTATATCGTGCTGCTAAGGATATTGATTCCACCGTAGCTTTTGGATCAACTCGAGACTTATTTAAGCCAGGCACAGTGATTTTCGGCAACTGCCCTTTCCCAAAATTAAGTTCGGATCATTGTGAACCAGACAAAGTGATTATTGGCCCTGATTGCAAGAGGCCATACACCACACGCTCGATCATTAACATCTCCGGGATGAGTTATGGGGCTCTATCCAAACCAGCAGTACGTGCTTTATCAAAAGGTGCAAAACTTGCAGGTTGTTGGATGAATACGGGAGAAGGTGGATTATCGCCTTATCATTTAGAAGGCGACTGCGATATTGTTTTTCAAATCGGTACAGCGAAATATGGTGTCAGAGACGAAAATGGGGGGCTTAGCCACAAAAAACTAAAAGAAATTGCTTCACACGATCAAGTAAAAATGATTGAACTCAAACTTGCTCAAGGGGCGAAGCCTGGTAAGGGCGGCATGCTGCCTGCGGCCAAGGTGAATGAAGAGATTGCCCATATTCGAGGCATTCCGGTTCACACGGATTCAATTAGTCCTAATCGCCACACAGATATCGGTTCCGTGCATGAGTTGTTGGATAAGATTAATGAAATCCGCGATCTAACGGGTGTGCCTGTCGGCTTCAAAACTGTTATGGGTGCGCGTGGATGGCTGGATGATTTATTCCTTGCAATTAATGAGCAAGGACTTGATCGAGCACCAGATTTCATCACACTTGATAGTGGTGACGGTGGAACCGGTGCAGCCCCAATGAGCCTAATTGATAATGTCGGCTTACCGATTCGACAAAGTTTAGCCCTATTAGTCAATAAGTTAGTTCAATATGAGCTGCGTGATCGAATCAAAGTTATTACTTCTGGAAAACTCGTGACCCCTGTAGGTGTTGCCTGGGCGCTAGCCACAGGCGCAGATTTTGTGGTCTCAGCACGTGGTTTTTTGTTTTCACTTGGCTGTATTCAAGCCCTGCAATGCAATAAAAATACCTGTCCTACTGGGATTACCACTCACGATGAAGACCTGCAAACTGGATTGGATCCAGAAGATAAAGCGGTGCGTGTAAGGAATTACGTCAAAAACATGGTCTATGAGGTAGGTGTGATCGCTCACTCTTGTGGTGTTAATGAACCCAGACAGTTACGCAGAAAGCATGCGTATGTTGTCAGCCCCCAAGGTCGAGCCATTCCATTAGATGAGTTGTATTCAGGAGACTCTTCGTATGTGTTCACCTAATCACGTTTTATTATAAAAATTTATAAATAATTAACTGTCCAAAAAGTTAAAACAGGAGCACTCAATGATCAGCTTTATTAATTTTATCAACACAATTTTTGACAAGCTACGAGCGATCGATTTCTTAGCGCCACTAGCCTTGCGCTTATATTTGGCTCCTATTTTTATCCTTGCAGGTATGAATAAACTTTCAAATGTAGAAAATGTTGCCTCATGGTTTGAATGGCTAGGATTTCCTGCCCCCACTTTAATGGTTTGGCTTGCCGGTGGTACAGAGTTAATCGGTGGAATATTTTTATTGGTTGGATTTGGTGTTCGTTGGGCCGCCATTCCTTTGTTGTTCACTATGGCTGTTGCAGCATCGACGCATTGGGAAAACGGTTGGCATGCACTTCCCGAAACTGAACTAACCGTACCTTGGGAATGGGAAACTGAAATCATTGAAGAAGCCAATGAGCGTAAAGATAAGGCCAAAGATATTTTGCGCGAACATGGAAATTATAAATATCTTACCGAATACGGCAGCATCACTATTTTAAAGAATGGTATTGAATTTGCCGCGACTTACTTTGTGATGTTGTTAGCATTGTTCTTCATGGGATCAGGCAAATACCTAGGAATCGATTACTATTTAGCCCGAATGTTTCGTAAAAAAGACGATGGCTAGGAACTTGGCTAAGATTTGATAATCCAAATGATTACCAAAGAACAAACATAATACTATGACAAATTTATATTGTGTAAATGGTGCAGGCTTAGGCCTCCGAAGAGGCCACATGTTCAATGAGCTGTTAGAAACCAATCCAACTCAGATTCAGTTTATGGAAGTAGCGCCTGAAAACTGGATAGGCATGGGTGGAAGACTTGGAAAACGTTTTTGTGAATATACCGAACGTTTTCCTTTCGTGACGCATGGCTTATCACTGTCGATTGGAAGCCCTGCACCTCTCGATATTGAATTTGTTAAAAGCATCAAAGAGTTCTTAAAGCAGCACAATATTCTCAAATACACAGAACATTTGACTTACTGCTCTGATAATGGACATTTGTATGACTTAATGCCAATTCCATTTACTTCAGATGCTGTGCATTATGTCGCTGATCGAATTAAGCAGGTACAAGATATTCTTGAAGATCGTATCGCTATCGAAAATGCCTCTTACTATGCAGCACCAGGTAAAGAGATAGAAGAAATAGACTTCATCAAAGCAGTTTTAGAAGAAGCGGATTGTGATTTACTTTTAGACATCAATAACATTTATGTTAATTCAGTAAACCATCGTTACGATCCCATTGAGTTTTTAAAAGCATTACCTGGCGAACGGATTGTGTATGCTCATATCGCGGGTCACTACAATGAAGATAAAGATTTAATTGTAGATACCCATGGCGCCAATGTGATTGATCCTGTTTGGGAATTATTAGACAAAGCGTATGAATCTTTTGGTGTATTCCCTACATTATTAGAACGCGACTTTAATATTCCAGAACTTCCAAAATTGATGACTGAAGTCGATCAAATAAATAGCCTACAAGAAAAATGGCAACCTAAATCTGCGATTGCACATGCCTGATACTGACCAATCATTCAAAGATGTGCAGTATCAATTTACAGCACACATAAGAGATCCAGATAACAATCCTGCCCCTGAAGGGATTGAAGATCGCCGCATGGAGGTCTATCGAGGTCTTCTATATCGCAATATCGAAGGATTTATTTCGAGCAGCTTTCCAGTGATTCGTAAACTTTATGATGATGAAGCATGGCATAGAATGATTCGCGATTTTGTATCTAATCATGAGAGTCATTCGCCCTACTTTAAAGAAATTGCTCAGGAATTTATTTCCTACCTCGATGATGAACGTGAAACACAAGCAGAAGACCCAAAATTTTTAAACGAACTTGCGCATTACGAATATCTGGAAATATTTCTCACAATCGCAGACGCTGAGGTAGATTGGCAAACAATTAATCAACAAGGCGACTTAATGAGCGAGTCCCCGGTGTTAACCCCTTTTATGCAGTTGAATCGTTATCAATACCCCGTGCATAAAATTACTCCGGAATTTCAGCCAAACTCTCCACCTGAGACTCCTACTTTCTTACTTGTTTATCGTGATCTGAAAGATAAAGTTGGCTTTATGGAAGTCAACCCCATGACGGCTAAGTTAGTTGAGCTAATCACGAATCAACCTAGCGCTAGCAGTAAAGAAATTTTAATTAGACTGGCCAAAGAAATTCCCAACTTAAATGAACAAGCTATATTACATGGGGGCCATACCACTTTGGTACAACTTAAAGAGAAAGATATTATTCTAGGAACTAGAGTCTAGATATAATGTTGTCAGCAAATTCTTGCGTTGAAGCAGAACCACCAAGATCAACCGTCAGTCCTTCGTTACTTTGTAGTTGCATATCGAGTGCATCTCGCAAACGGCTTGCTTTTTCATGTTCATCCACGTGATCTAACATCAAAGCAGCGGCTAACATTAATGCCGTTGGATTAGCAATTTTCTTACCCGCAATATCAGGTGCCGACCCGTGTACCGCTTCAAAGATTGCAGCATCTTTTCCGACATTGGCTGCAGGGGCTAAACCAAGTCCACCGACCAAACCTGCGATTTCATCAGAAAGAATATCACCAAACATATTCGTTGTTATCAGCACATCAAATTGATTAGGATTTAGCACTAATTGCATCGCGCAGTTATCAACAATGCGCTCTTCTATTTCTAATTGTCCTTCATACTTCTTACCTAACTCGGTTGCTGTCTCAAGAAATAAGCCTGTGAGTTTTTTAAGAATATTGGCTTTATGAACAATAGTGACTTTTTTACGGTTGTTTTTAATCGCCCAGTTAAATGCAAACTCAGCAAATCGAGTGCAACCATAACGCGTAATGATACCTGATGCTTCCGCTACGGCCTTAGGGTCGTCTTTGATCGGAATATAATGTTCTACACCAACGTATAGGCCTTCCAAATTTTCACGCACCAATACCAGGTCTACATTTTCAAATCGTCCACCCAATAAAAAACTTCGAGCGGGACGCACATTGGCAAACAATTCAAATTCTTCTCGCAAACGCACATTGATCGAGCGAAAGCCACTACCCACGGGTGTGGTGAGCGGCCCTTTAAGCGCGAGTTTATTTTTTCTAATACTATCAATCGTGGCCTGAGGTAAAGGATCACCGCTAACGGATTCTGCAGCCACCCCAGCTAATTGTTGTTCCCATTCAAATGGAGCATCTAATACTTCCAGCACTTTCAAAGTCGCTTCGACAATTTCAGGTCCAATACCATCACCGGGAATCAATGTAGCTGGTATTTTATTCATGCGTAAGCTCCATCTATGAATTATTTATATGATGATTATATCGAATAATGTTTACCTATAGATGAATCAAAACAAGAAACATGACTAAATAACTAATATTTGTATTTAGAAATTTAGATGTTTGAGTAAAACGCTTAGAAATTAAGCGAGAATGATAATAAATAGAAACTAAAAGAATTATTTTTGTTGGTTGCTGATGAAGCTACGAATAAAACGACGCACCTCTCTGGCTGCACTTGTGTCTAGCGAATCGCATAGTTCGACAAACTCATCACGTTCGTTTTTATTTATTCGGATGACTAGCTGACTATCCTTGTGCTTTTTCTTCTTATCATTCATTGAGAAAATTTAGTCGGTCACATGATATACAATGTATATACATTATAGCGAAAATAACGTGGGGTCAATAAATTTAGGAATGTTTTAAGCACAAAAAAGGCGCATAGAGTCATATGCGCCTAAAGCACTGGGAATATCAGAACTATCTATCAAGGAACCTCATAGAGATAGAATCTAAATGCAGGATCATATTAGTTGCTTAACACTACAATGAAATGAAGATATCTTTAATTATTAATGACAACATCTAGAATCGGATTTAACTATTTATGTTAGTTGTATGAAAATAGTTTAAACCTGCGAGCCTATTAAGTCATATTCTGTTGCTTCTTCAATTTCGACAGAAATAATATCGCCAACCTGTACTTCTTGATCACTGTAAACTTGGACCGTGCCATCTATTTCGGGTGCATCTGCATAACTTCTGCCAATAATTTGCTCATCACTCGCGTCATCAACAATCACATCTAAAGTTTTTCCCACTTTTTCTTCTAACTTATCTTCACTTATTTCTTGCTGCAACTGCATAAAACGATTCCAGCGCTCTTCTTTAACATCATCAGGCACTTGGCCTCCTAATTCATTAGCCTGCGCACCTTCCACAGGAGAATACTGAAAGCAACCGACTCTATCTAATTTTGCTTCACGCAAAAATTCTAATAATGTTTCAAAATCATGCTCGGTTTCACCCGGAAAGCCAACTATAAATGTACTGCGTATTGCCAATTCTGGACATATCGCTCGCCACTTTTGAATTTGCTCCAAAGTTTTATCACTAGAGGCAGGACGACGCATTTTTTTTAACACTTCATAACTTGCATGTTGAAAAGGGACATCTATATAAGGCAATATTTTTCTTTCTGCCATTAATGGAATAATATTTTCTACATGCGGGTAAGGATAGACATAATGCAACCGCACCCATACGCCTAACTCACCTAAAGCATTACATAAATCCAACATTGAGTTGCTATAAACTTTGCCGCGCCATAATTGCGATTCGTGTTTGATATCAATACCGTAAGCACTGGTATCTTGCGATATCACTAATAATTCTTTAACACCGGCATTCACAAGCTTTCCTGCTTCTTGCAACACATCGGTCAAAGTACGACTTTTTAACTTGCCACGCATGGAAGGAATAATGCAAAAACTGCACTTATGATTACATCCCTCGGATATTTTTATGTAAGCATAATGCTTAGGTGTTAATTTAATCCCTTGCGGTGGAATTAATTCAATAAATGGATTGTGCTTAATTGGCACGGCTTTTCGAACTGATGTCATTACTGAGTCTACATCTTGAGGACCCGATATACTTAAAACATCTTCTGGTATCGCGTTGATATCTTCTTGATTAACGCCCATACATCCAGTGACAATAACTTTACCATTTTCAGCCAATGCTTCACTAATGACTTCTAATGATTCTTGCTTTGCGCTATCAATAAATCCGCAGGTATTCACAATGACAGCATTGGCACCCTCATAGTCTTGAGCAATTTGATAACCCTCGCTGCGTAATTGAGTGATGATTCTTTCAGAATCAACCAGTGCTTTAGGACAGCCTAGGCTCACCATACCTACTTTAGGTGCTTGTTCTGTTGTCATATAAAATAGTATCGAAAAAGGGGAATGCTGTTATTCTAATGATTATAGTAGTGTAAAACTTACTAGCAGGCGCTCTAACACAGAATAATTTAAAATCATGGGCCAAATCCTAATCTCTGCTGCCAGCAAGTCTTCCGGCAAAACAATCGTGACAACTGGAATCTGTGCGGCTTTACATGCACAAAATAAAGTTGTGCAAGCTTTTAAAAAAGGGCCGGATTACATTGATCCTATGTGGCTAAGTGCAGCCACACAACGCCCTTGTTATAACCTGGATTTCTGGACCCAAACTAATGAAGAGATTCTACAGCTTTTTCATAGTAAAAGTGAGTCTGCCGATATTTCTATTATTGAAGCCAATAAAGGGCTTTATGATGGCATGGATTTAGATGGCAGCAATAGTAATGCGGCCTTAGCAAAACTTTTAAATACGCCTGTTGTTTTAGTCATTGATTGTCGCGGCACGATACGCGGGATTGCGCCACTATTACTTGGTTATCAAGATTTTGATCGTAATGTAAATATAGAGGGTGTGATTCTTAATTTTGTTGGCGGCAGTCGCCATGAAGAAAAGCTACGCCGTGTGGTAGAGCATTACACTGATTTAAAAATTGTTGGGGCACTGCAACGTGATGAAAGTTTATTCCTAGAAGAACGTTACCTTGGTTTGATACCTAGCAATGAAGATCAAGATGCTGCTAAGAAGATTCAATCATTGAGTAATGCAATTGCGAATCAAGTTGATTTAGATTACTTACAAACTATCTCCTCAACTCTCCCCAATTACCCAATAACATCAGATACGAATAAACCATCTCACTCATTAAGAATTGGTTACGCGAAAGATGAGGCCTTTGGATTCTACTACCCAGACGACTTAGAAAATTTCATTAAACTTGGCGCAACACTTGTGCCATTCAATACACTCAGTGATAGTAATTTACCTGATGTTGATGGAATTTTTCTTGGTGGTGGATTTCCGGAAAAAAGCCTAAAGCAATTAGAAATGAATTCATCGCTACGTCAACAATTACTTAGTGCACTGAAGGCAGGACTTCCAGCTTATGCTGAGTGTGGCGGCTTAATGTATTTATGTAAAACCATCCATTATGATGGCCTTCAAGGCAATATGGTCGGTTTAATTGATGCGGATTGCATCATGACTTCAAAACCTCAAGGGAGAGGTTACATACGATTCACTGAGAATAAACATTCTCTCTGGACGGAGATAAACTCACAACCGATTAATGCACATGAATTTCACTACTCCTACCTCAAAGGTCTCCCTGATAGCTCAATATTTAGTTTCGATCTGAGTCGTGGCCAAGGTATTTTAAGACAACAGGACGGCCTAAGAATCCATAATACACTCGCCTGTTATGCACATCAGCGTAACACAGGACGAAATCCCTGGATCAATAAATTTTTAAATTTTGTGAGCTTAAATAAATCCAAGTAAGCGTTAATGACCTAACAAAGGTATAATTGACGTTTCTAGTAATTATATAAGAAAGCAAATGGACGATATTTCTGTTACTGAATCGGCTGCAGAACAAATCAAGAAGTCAGCCTTACAATCTCAAACCGACAACCTTCCATTACGTATTGCCGCCACAAAAAACTCCGATGGATCTCTGCATTACGGAATGGGCTTTGATGATGTGGGTAATAATGACGGTGGAGACTTAATTTTTAATTCTAATGGAGTGGATATTGTAGTCGCTAAATCCAGTTTTGAGCTATTAAAAGGAACAGTAGTTGACTATGCTGAACTAGAACCCAACCAATTTCATTTTGTATTTTTAAATCCAAACGATCCGAATTATCAACCGGGTTCAGAACAGACATAATTCATAAGACAATTTCATGGCTCCTGACTCATCATCTTTGATGTCTGATTGTATAAAGCATCCATCAAAATTAATCTTAATCAGCATCATCTTGGGCCTCGCGCTTATCTCAATAAGCGCAATATTCTCTTTGTATATACCATGGTTAATATTAATTGGAGTAATTTTGCTTGTTGCTGCATTTTGGAAACTATGGATAACCTACATAAATCCTACTCAAGAATTACATCAATGGACCCAAATGATACGTGCTGGAGATTTTAAAGCTGAGTTTAGCCACTATCCTTATGGCGAATTCAATAATATTTTTAAAGAACTGCAGTTTATTGGCGAAATGTTACAGTCTCTTTCTCGCGATGCAGAAGCACAAGTGCAGAAACATACTTCACACATAAGACAAAAAACACGTTCCCTCTCCATTCTATATGATGTTGCTAGCAGCATTAACTTATCACGCAGTGTAGATTCTTTATTAAGCCAGTTCCTGCATACAATTACTGAGCTTATTGATGCACAAGCATCTGTTGCTTATTTAGTAGAAGAGCAGGAGGTTGAATTACTCACTCATATCAATGCAAATGAAGAACTGATTTCTGCCAACTCAAAGCTATGTTTAGCGGATAGCACAAAAGGCACTTTCAACATTAAGCTGATTAAATGCAACGATATGATGCGACAAAAATATTTTAATGGGGAAGAAATTTATTTGCTGGTTGTTCCTCTTCAATATCAAGAGACATTACTAGGCGCTTATAATTTTTACCTTCATAAAAACTCACTCGATGACTTTGATGACTATGTGGATTTATTTACCAGTATTGGACGCCATTTGGGAGCTGCTATTGAAAAAGCCCACCTTGACGAAGAAACAACTTCATTATCAATTATGCGAGAGCGCACTCATTTCGCAAATGAATTACATGACTCGTTAGCACAAACTCTTACAAGCATTCGTTTTCAAGTACGTGTATTAGATGAAACTTTACATCAAGGTGATGAAGCACAGACCTGGACAGAGTTAGAAAAAATTGAGGCATCTATTAACGAAGCACACACCGAAATACGTGAACTGATTGCACACTTTAGGACACCCACCGTATTAGCGAGTCTAATTGCTTCTGTAGAACAAACAATTGACAGATTTCGCCAAGTTAATGATGAAATTCAAGTGTTTTTTCAGAATGAATGGGGCGATATCTCCTTGCCAGCTGAAACAGACTTTCATATTCTGCGCATTATTCAGGAATCTTTAACCAACATTCGCAAACATAGTGATGCAGAAAATGTACGCATTATGCTCAGCGCTCGTGAGAATGGACAGTGTTCAGTACTTATCGAAGACGATGGCGTCGGCTTTTCTGAACCTAAAACCAGCATACATATTGGTGAACATGTGGGACTTTCAATCATGGCAGACCGCGCCAAGCGATTTGGTGGTATCCTTAGTATAGAAAGTGAACCAGGCGAAGGCACCCGAATTGTTTTAGAATTCGACGCTAGCAACCTAAACGAAAAGGCAGATAATGGGCTCGAACTTACGCGTACTCATCATTGATGACCACACATTATTTCGTGATGGTCTAGAAAGTTTACTTGAAAGACACAGTATTGATGTCATTGGCTCACTAGGTGATGGCCATGAAGGCATTCGAATCGCTCAAGAACTCAAACCCGATATCGTCCTGCTAGATATGCGAATGCCCAATATTTCTGGTTTGGAAGTTCTAAAACAACTGACTCAAAGTAAATTTGAATCGCCGATAGCTATGCTAACTACCAGTAATGATGAGCGCGACTTGGTCGAAGCTTTACGCAATGGTGCTAAAGGTTACTTACTCAAAGATATGGAGCCTGATGATGTTGTGGCAGCCTTGCGTGAAATCGTTAAAGGCGAAACCGTTGTTGCGCCAAACCTGACACAGATCCTTGCACGTGTCGTTAAGGGTGAGCCAATTTTAGAATCCGAACCTAGCCCTATCGATGATTTAACTCCGAGAGAAGCAGAAATCCTTGGTTTACTAGCTGAAGGACAAAGTAATAAAGTTATCGCCCGAAATTTAGGCATCTCAGACGGTACTGTTAAGCTTCATGTTAAAGCAATTCTACGCAAACTCAATATTCACTCTCGCGTTGAAGCTGCAGTCATTGCTGTAGAGCATGGATTACGCGCCAGCAAACAGTAGTTCTTTCTCGTGAAAACTTTTGATCAACTGGTTGCTGAGACTGCAACTCAGATTAGTGAACTCATGCCTTGGGATTTGGCTGAAAAATTAGAAAATCAAGAGCAGCTTTTACTAGTCGATGTACGAGAAGCTGATGAGTTCAATGTCATGCATATTCCCAACTCAATTAATGT
>JBCDBX010000043.1:0-15467 GCA_039182865.1 Pseudomonadota bacterium | reverse complement strand
GTAAGCAGATGAACACACCAAGCATGCCGTACATCACACCATTGTGTAACGCCGGTATCCCATACGTATCTCCGTTCTCGTCAAATCCCGCTCCGGGCGTTTGTGCTTTAGTGAGTGTATCGATAATGATCCCCACCCCTAGTAGCACTAATCCCGTCCAGACCCATGGCCCGCCGGCTATGACACCAAACATCGCCGCCAATATTAATAACGGCGCTAAAAAATACCTGACATTTATTAAAAATTTCTTCATCGGTTCCTCCGTTTACTCATATGCAACACCTGGTAGTTATTATTTAATTAATATTCTAAATAGCGGGCGACAGTAATCGCCAAAAAACAACTTGGAATTATTGAATTATAGCATCCAAAATCGGTAAAACCAGCGCCTAAATCAAATAGCTTTGATGGTTTTTAAAAGGGAAAAAGTTGGATAATGATTGCCCAAAAATGGTGTAAAAATCAGCAAATTAATGCATGTGCAGACTAATCTTTAGGCATTTCTTTGAAATCTAGCGATAGCGAATTAATGCAATAGCGTTTGCCGCTTGGCGCTGGCCCATCTTCGAATACATGACCTAAGTGAGATCCACAATTTTTACAGCAAACTTCGATTCTGATCATCCCGTGGCTATGATCTTTAATGTACTCAATAGCATCTTCAGCGGCGGATTCCCAAAAGCTTGGCCAGCCTGAGCCAGAATCAAATTTTGTATGGGAATTAAATAACTTCGCATCGCAGCAAATGCAGTGAAAGTGCCCGGCTCTTTTCTCGTCTAAATGTACTCCCGTGAAAGGACGCTCAGTGCCTTTCTTCCAGCAAACAGCGAACTGTTCTGGACTCAACTTATCCTTGTAGTTAGTAGAGTTATTTTTCACTAGAAAATTTGAATTATTTAGACTCACCTACCGCTTTCATACTCAAACGAATACGGTTTTGCTTATCTACTTCTAACACTTTTACCGTCACTATATCGCCTTCCGAAAGCTCATCCGATACATTTTCAACTCGTTCTTGAGAGATTTGTGATATGTGCACAAGGCCATCTCGGCCTGGCAAAATAGTCACAAATGCGCCGAAGTCCATTATTTTCACTACTTTGCCTTCGTAAGTAGCCCCAACTTCAACATCCGCTGTGATTAATTCAATCCGTTTCTTCGCCTCTTCACCGGCCGCTCTATCAACAGACGCAATCTTAATATTACCTTCATCATCAATATCCACAGTTGCACCAGTCTCTTCGGTGATTGAGCGAATTACAGCACCACCCTTACCAATTACATCACGAATTTTGTCGGGGTGAACGCTCATAGAAAGCAAACGAGGTGCATATTCAGACATGTCAGCAGGCGCTTCGATCACTTCAGCCATCTTAGATAAAATATGCATGCGCCCATCTTGTGCTTGCGCTAAAGCGACTTTCATAATTTCTTCTGTAATGCCTTGGATTTTGATATCCATTTGCAGCGCCGTGATTCCGTCTCTTGAACCTGCCACTTTAAAGTCCATATCACCTAAATGATCTTCATCACCCAAGATGTCAGTTAGTACGGCAAAATCATCCCCTTCTTTAATTAGCCCCATTGCAATTCCTGCCACCGGCGCTTTGATAGGTACACCAGCGTCTAACAATGACAAACTGGTACCGCAAACCGAAGCCATCGAGCTTGAACCATTGGATTCAGTAATCTCTGATACAACACGCATGACATAAGGGAAATCTTCTTGTGTTGGCATAATTGCCTGAACGCCGCGTTTAGCTAATTTTCCATGACCAATTTCTCGACGTCCAGGAGAACCTGTGCGCCCGCACTCGCCGACAGAGAATGGAGGGAAATTGTAATGCAGCATAAAGGGTTCTTTTCTTTCACCTTCAATCGCATCGATAATTTGTGCATCACGACCAGTACCAAGCGTTGTTACCACTAACGCTTGTGTTTCTCCACGGGTAAATAATGCTGAACCATGTGTGCGTGGCAATACACCTGTGCGCACATAAATAGGTCTGACCGTTTTTGTATCACGACCATCGATGCGAGGCTCACCCGCAATAATCTTGCCACGCACTATATTCTTTTCTAGCTTACCAAATATCTCTTCAACCTCCTGCGCTGAGGGACCTTCTTCTGTACTAAATTCTTCTACAGATTTAGAACGCAATTCACTAACAGCTTGCTGGCGCGAAAGCTTTTCTTGAATCTTATAAGCTTCACCTAGTGACTGTTCAAAAGCACTTGTAATTTTATTGGTAAGATCTTGGTTAACTTCAGGAGCTGTCCATTCCCAACGTGGTTTACCCACTTCACTCGCTAGTTCTCTAATAGCATTGATAACGACTTGCATTTCTTTGTGGCCAAACATCACCGCGCCTAACATCACATCTTCAGAAAGCATGTTGGCTTCGGATTCCACCATCAGTACAGCATTTTCTGTACCTGCTACTACTAACTCTAAGTCAGATTTTTCTATTTGAGAGAAGGTGGGATTCAACACATACTCTTCATTTATATAACCTACTTTAGCCGCACCAATAGGCCCATCAAATGGAATCCCTGAAATTGCTAATGCAGCAGATGTACCAATCATGGCAGGTATATCCGAATCTACATCAGTATTCATAGAAACAACTGTTGCTATAACTTGGACCTCATTTTTAAACCCTTTAGGAAATAAAGGACGAATAGGTCTATCGATCAAACGACATGTAAGCGTCTCTTTTTCACTTGGACGTCCCTCACGCTTGAAAAAGCCACCTGGAATTTTTCCCGCGGCATAAGTTTTTTCCTGATAGTTAACTGTTAGAGGAAAGAAGTCTTGCCCTTCTCTTGCTTCTCTTGCACCAACTGCTGTAACTAATACCGCAGTATCATCCATGCTCACTAAAACTGCGCCATCAGCCTGGCGTGCTATTTCTGAAGTTTCGATCGTGACTTGATGTGCTCCAAACTGGAAAGATTTCTTTATGCTATTCACTCGGGCTTCCTATAAGAATTGACTACAATATTATTTATGTAAATGGACAAACATACAGCCGCTGCTGTATGCCTAGAAACTATGTTTGATTGTTTGCCTAACACCGACTACGAAAACGATTATATGATTCTCGCGATCAGGCAATCGTTTGATTAACGACGCAAACCCAAAGATGAGATCAACTGTTGATAGCGACCTTGGTCTTTACGTTTAATATAGTCGAGTAATTTTCGACGTTGATTCACTAGCTTGAGTAAGCCATGACGAGAATGATGATCGTGCTTATGGCTAGAAAAATGGTCACTAAGATATTGAATTCGAGCAGAAAGTAGCGCCACCTGAACTTCAGGAGAACCTGTGTCATTTGCTGACTGTTGATACTCTTTGATGATGCCTGACTTATCTTCCGCTGTTAATGCCATGTCTATATTTTCACTAGGGTTTCAAAAGAGGTCGCGATTCTAACATGTGCTGGCGAGTGCACAATACCTCGATTGACGTTAGTTGGGATAAAACTTAGAGAATTGTTCTATTCGGCCAGAATTTAGTTGAGCAACCCCCCGAAATGTCTGATTTGTATCATAAATTCTGACAAAACCAGTATTATTTGATGCCTCAAATTTTATGCTTGTCCCCTGCTCTGCGAGCTGTATCAAGCCTTCCTTTACCTGCGTTTGTGGATAACCCATAAAAGCGGCCTCTATCGGCAGCAATAATCTCTCCAAGCTCACACCATTTTCAACAAATTTCTCAAGTAGGTTTAAGGAGTACATCGGATAATTTAACCCAAAATCCCCCACAGACAAGCGTCGCAACTCTTTAACATGTGCTTTACAACCCAGCTTTTCACCAATGTCTTCAACCAGTGTGCGTATATATGTCCCTTTGGAACAATTTACATTCATTGCCACGAATTCGTTAACAATATCCTCAACTTCAATTGAATATATCTCAATTTCCCGTGAGGATCGTTCCACTTGTTTACCCTGGCGTGCAATTTTGTAAAGTGGAACACCATCTTTTTTCAATGCAGAAAACATCGGGGGTTGTTGCAGTATCTTTCCTAAAAATTGATCGGCAACTTTAGTAAAGTCTTGTTTATGCTGCTCACTAACAGCTTCAGTAGCAATCACCTCACCTTCACTATCCGCGGTCTCCGTTTGTTCACCTAATTTAGCAACAACATGGTATGCTTTTTTTAATTGCATCACGTGTTCAACAATTTTTGTTGCTCGCCCAAAGCATAACACTAATACGCCCGTAGCTAATGGATCTAATGTCCCTGTGTGGCCGACTTTTTTAGCATTAAATAATCGCTTAACTCGTTGCAATGCATGATTAGAACTTAAACCGGCAGGTTTATCCAAAACCAACAGGCCATGCATATCGCGCCCTTTCTTTTTTCGTGCCACTACCAATACTACTTATTTGTAGGTTTTTCTTTTGCTAATAACTCTTCAAGTCGCGCTGAGCGCTCAGGAATATCATCAAAATGAAAGGATAACTTTGGGATAACACGCATATGTAGTAATCGGCCTAGCTCCTTACGCAAAAAAGCGGAGCAACTATTGAGTCCATCCTGTAATTCCTCATTATTGAATGAATCAGAGTAAGGTGAGTAATAAATTTTTGCCGTCGACAAATCTTTATTAACGATAACTTCCGAAATAGAAAAACCTTTTACACGCGGATCATTTACCTGATCGCGCAAAAGCATGGTTACTTCTCGATGGATTTGCTCTGCAACTCTTAGAGACCGCGGGAAATCTTTAGGCATTAATCTATAGAGCGAGCCACTTGAGTGCGCTCATAAACCTCGATCTGATCTCCAGGCTTCACATCATTATAATTCTTGACTGCGATACCACACTCAGTACCGGCACGCACTTCATTGACATCATCTTTATGACGGCGTAATGATTCTAGATCTCCTTCATAGATAACAACATTATCGCGCAATACACGAATGGGATTACCTTTTCGAATTACGCCTTCAATCACCATAGAACCCGCTACTGCACCCAAGGCTGAAGATTTAAATACATCTTTGACTTCAGCGATACCAATAATTTCCTCGCGCAATTCCGGAGACAATAATCCACTCATTGCACTCTTAACATCATCGATGGCTTCGTAGATGACACTGTAATAACGTAAATCAACACCAGTATCATCAAGAGCACGCCGTGCACTTGCATCTGCGCGGACATTAAAACCAATCACGATCGCATTGGAGGCCGCAGCAAGGTTAATATCAGATTCAGTAATACCACCTACTCCTGCACTCACTATTCCCACCTTAACTTCATCAGTTGAAAGTTTTGCTAGCGAGTCACGCAATGCTTCAGCACTACCTTGCACATCGGCTTTCACTAATATATTGACTGTCGCGATATCACCTTCTTGCATTTGATTGAAAATGTTTTCAAGTTTAGCCGCCTGCTGCGCAGCAAGTTTTGAATCACGTGTTTTACCTTTGCGCAATTCCGCTACCTCACGTGCTTTTCGATCATTCTCAACAACGAGTGCATCTTCACCCGCATTCACCGTTCCAGAAATACCTAGAACGACAACCGGCAATGAAGGTCCTGCTTCTTCAATAGAGTTGCCTTGTTCGTCGAACATCGCTCTCACACGACCATACTCTTCACCACATAACAGAATGTCACCCTGCGAAAGTTTTCCTTCTTGAACGAGGATAGTACAGACAGGTCCACGCCCCTTATCTAACGAGGATTCAATCACGATACCTGTGGCAGGCCCATCAGGTACACCCTTTAGTTCCATGATTTCTGCTTGCAAGCTAACCGCATCGAGTAATTCATCAATGCCTTGGCCAGTCTTAGCAGATACATTTATAAACTGAACATCTCCACCCCATTCTTCAGGAATGACATCTAATGCAGATAATTCATTGCGCACACGATCTGGATCAGATTCTGGCTTATCCACTTTATTAACGGCAACAACAATTGGGACGCCTGCGGCACGTGAATGATTTACCGCCTCCTCTGTCTGCGGCATCACACCATCATCGGCAGATACGACCAAGATAACAATATCAGTAACTTGTGCGCCACGCGCGCGCATTGCTGTAAATGCAGCGTGTCCGGGTGTGTCTAGGAATGTAATTACACCCTTTTTTGTTTCTACATGATAAGCACCAATATGCTGAGTAATTCCTCCTGCCTCGCCCGCAGCAACTCGTGACTCGCGAATATAATCAAGCAATGATGTTTTACCATGATCAACATGCCCCATTACTGTGACAACAGGTGGTCGAGCGATTGAAGAGGCTTCATCGTATTCATGCTTAACGACTTTGGACTCAATATCACTTTCCTTAAGAGGTTTGGCGACATGACCTAATTCTTCTACTACTAAGATTGCCGTATCTTGATCAATAACTTGATTGATAGTAGCCATTGCACCCATGCCCATCATCACTTTAATCACTTCAGCCGCTTTAATTGCCATCTTTTGAGCAAGATCAGACACAGATATACTATCTGGCACCAAAACTTCTCTCACTACTGGTGCGACAGGTCGCTCAAAAGCATGCTTACCTGAGGCTTCTATCTTTTGCGGTCGAGCTTTTGGCTTAGTTTTTCGTCGGCCGCGCTTATCACTAGCAACATGTAATTCGGCACGTTTGGATTCTCCATCATCTCGATTTTTCTTGCGGCTAGATTTCTTATCTTTTGACGGTGTTGGTGCTACAGTAGGTTCCGCAGGTTTAGGAGCGGCTACCGCTTCTTGCGCTTTATTCGCTTCCTCTTCAGCTAAACGTTTCGCTTCTTCTTCAGCTAAACGCTTTGCCTCTGCTTCTTCGGCTTCGAGTCGTTCTTGCTCTTTCTTTTGTTCTTCTGCTAAGCGCTGCTTTTCTAATTCTTCCTCTTCTTTTCGTTTTTGTTCTTCTTGTTCAATCAACTCACTACGCTTGACATAAGTCCTTTTCTTACGGACTTCGACATTAACTGTTTTAGTCCCTGCTGTACGTCCTGCACCTCCACTTACTTTTAACTGCGAGGTGCTCTTTCGACGCAAGGTTATTTTTTTTCCATCATTTGCAGTATTTCCGCTTAACTTGACACCTTTACCCTGACGTAAATGTTCTAGTAACTGTAATTTTTCGTTATCAGATATTTCTTGGTCAGGCGCTGTAAAATCCAAGCCAGCCTCTTTCAGTTGCTCAAGTAGTTTATCGACAGGTGTTCCGACGACTTTAGCAAGTTGTTCTACAGTAACCTGAGCCATGTTTTATTCTGCTTCCTCCGCAAACCAAGGTTCACGTGCTTTCATAATTAAAGCACCTGCTTTTTCTTCATCTAAACCTTCAATATCTGAAATATCATCGACAGCCTGTTCAGCTAGATCTTCCATGGTGATAATTTTTCTCGCCGCCATTTCAAAAGCTAAATCACGTGTCATGCCTTCCAGGTTTAACAGGTCTTCAGCCGGCTCTTCTGACTCGTCACCATCTCCCGAAATAGCCTGTGTTAATAATGCATCACGTGCACGACCTCGGAGTTCTTCGACAATTTGCTCATCGAACTCTTCAACTTCAAGCAGTTCCTTGGGAGGCACATAGGCAATTTCATCAACCGTTGAAAAACCCTCTTGAACTAAGATCGCAGCTACTTCTTCATCTACATCAAGTTGAGCCATAAACAGCTGTTGCAACTCACGCATCTCACCTTCATTCTTTTCTTCAGCCTGACCTTCGGTCATGACATTTAATTCCCAGCCAGTTAACTCACTTGCTAACTTAACGTTCTGACCGCCACGCCCTATGGCTTGTGAAAGTTTTTCTTCTTCGACCGCAATGTCCATACTGTTAGACTCTTCATCAACAATGATCGATAGAGTTACTGCTGGTGACATCGCATTAATTACAAACTGGGCAGGATTTTCATCCCATAAAATAATATCAATACGTTCACCGGCAAGCTCATTAGAAACTGATTGCACTCGAGAACCACGCATACCTACACATGCGCCGACAGGATCAAGTCTTGGATCTAGTGAACGCACGGCAATTTTTGCGCGCAAACCAGGGTCTCTTGCCGCACCTAGCACTTCAATAACATCTTGCCCCACTTCAGGGACTTCAAGCTTAAATAATTCAATTAAGAACTGCGGTGCAGTACGTGTTAAAAATAATTGTGGACCACGCATTTCTGAACGAACATCTTTTAAATAAGCACGGATACGGTCACCCGGACGGATAGACTCACGAGGAATTAAATCCTCACGCGGAATAAAGCCTTCAGCATTGCCCCCCAAATCAATATATACGCCACTATGTTCAGCACGCTTAACCACACCCATCACGAGTTCGCCAACACGGTCAGCATAGGCATCAACTATTTGTGCACGTTCGGCTTCGCGTACTTTTTGCACGATTACTTGCTTAGCTGTATGTGCTGCAATTCTACCGAAAGCGACGGACTCGATTTCTTCTTCAATATATTCGTCAATCTGAATTTCTGGCTGCTTTTGAATGGCATAGCTATATAAGATCTGCTTTTCAGGCGTTTCAAATTCTGGATCTTCATCATCAACAACGTGCCAACGACGAAACGTTTCATAATCACCACTTTCACGATCAATCGCAACGCGCACATCGATATCTTGCGGGTAACGCTTACGCGTTGCAGTGGCTAAAGCCGCTTCAATTGCCTGAAAGATTATATCTTTATCAACACCCTTTTCATTCGAAACCGTGTCGGCAACCATTAAAATTTCTTTGTTCATTTCACACGTTCCTAAACGCTATAAATTAAATTTGCTCGTTTGACTGCACTTATTGGAAATTCAAATTCCTGATTCTCCATCAATATAGTGATCTCATCTTCTTCTACTTTAATTAACTTTCCATTCAAATTTTTTCTGTCTTCTACCGCCCAACTTAATCGCACTTTTACTTCTTCATCTATATACTTTTCAAAGTGTTCGACCTTCATCAATGGTCTTTCCAAACCGGGTGAAGAAACTTCCAATGTATACGGCACACTAATGGGGTCTTCGACATCTAACACGCCGCTAATTTGATGACTCACATCCGAGCAATTATCGACCGTAATACCATCCTCATGATCAATGAAAACTTTGACATGAGCATGCTTTTGAGAACTACGAAATTCCACACCCCACAGTTCAAAACCCAAGCCATTCACGACTGGGGCACAAAGTGCTTCGAGACTTTGTGAATCTAGTTTCACGATCGAACTCCACCATCCACATGTCAAATAAGCATAATCTCCTGAAATTCCAAGAAATTTTTGCTCAGCCAACAAAAAAGCCCCAAAAGGGGCCTCTACATATCCTATGTTCAGCATTGGCGATATCACTACCAATATCACGATTATATTGCCCCCTAGAGATTAGAGCAACCGCTATCACAATGTTCCATTTCAATTGCTTCTTAAAAAAGTGGTAGTAGGATGGCCATGACTTACTATCCCTGATTCTGCGAAAACAAAATGAATATACACATTATACAAGTAACATCATTTGCTCTAGCTCTTATGATTATGAATACGCTTTATGCTGACAACTATAGTCGCGCTAACCCAGCCTCGGTTCATTGTAAAAAATATGGTGGGCAACTTGAGTTGCGCCAGACGAATAATGGCGTTCAAGGTATTTGCCACTTTTCCGATGGCAGCCAGTGTGATGAGTGGGCATTTTTCAAACGCCAATGCCAAATAGGTAAACGTTGGGTTTATCAATGCGACGAAGGTTTATCATTCATGATCACTTACTCCAATAATAGCCAACACGCACTTTTAGCATTTGGCGATCAAGAAATTAACTTAAAGCAGAAAGAGTCTGGTAGCGGAATTCGCTACAATGCAAATGATATAACTTTTCAAGGCAAAGGCTTAGAAGGGAACCTGATTATGGAAGATGGAAAACCTTATGGTGATAATTGTCATGTGCCCGTTGCAAACAAATAACAACACACATAAAAAAGAGGCCACATAGTGGCCTCTTTAATTTTAACAGTTCTTGTTTAACTGAGATTTAGTTTACGCGTCTTTTTTACGAATAATACCTAAAGCTCTCAATCCAACTAGACCAAACGAGAAGAAGATCCATGCTGCAGGTAGTGGAACTTTATTACCATTGATGTCTGCATGACCATGCCAAGTTTTGTCTACTCCGCAACCATCACGTGTATCTTCTAAACAAATTACATCAGCTGTGGCGAATGTTGGGTTAACGACTTTTTCCCATAACTCGAACCAACCGCCCCATGCTCCACCATCATTTGGTGACACATGAACTCCACCTGCGTTGTAGCCCACTTGGCCCCAGAAATCATCAATGATATAGACTTCATCACCTCTAAATATTTTACTCTCATGCTCATAGTTTTGAGTAAGATACTTCCAATCTGAAATGTCGCAATCGCTATTTCCTGTGCAGCGAGCCTTGCCGACAAATTCGTCCCAATTGTCAGAGTCTTTGCCCCACATATGCATGTGTATATCAACTTTCCAGCCACCTTCTAATTGGGCTGTGTAACCGGCTTTTTTACCATCTCTCTCTTTGTAAAATGTGCCAAAAGTATCTGTCTCGAGTAGCTTAACTCCGGGAAGACCACCCAAATGGTGTTCATTACCACGTTTCATAACATTAGAAATTTGCCATTTTGTGTAGCCATCGTTGTCATAATACTCTTTAACTGACGATGCATTCGCTAAGCTAGCACTAGCAACAAATCCCGCAAATATAAGTAAGAATAATTTTTTCATGTTCTCTCCCAATCTAAATTTTTCTATATTTAACGTATGGATATTACATAGCCATATTCTTATTAAGTGTGAACTAGATCACATTCCGCTGAATAGGTCGGATCGATTCACAAAAATTTCATCTACATTCGCCAAGTAATTGACACTAATAAAAGTAGAAATAATTATAATTATTACAGCTACTTATAGTAATACGTTTGAACTTACTGTTTTATAGTTAGTTTTGGGATAACGCAAATAATGCAGATATAAAGACTACAGTAATTTGTAGTCAGTAGGCGGATCAGCACAAATTAGAGGACCACACTCTAAAAATGCTGAGATTACATTTAAGCCCGTGACGATGATCGCCAACCAACAGATCATCCGTTCAGGCTTAGTGACAACGAATTCTTGTTCATGACAACGCGGGTGCGACACCAACAACAAAAGTGCAGCGGCTAATAAAGTAGCTGCAAAGAATAAGAATGACCAAGTGTAAGGATGCAATCCGAATATAGCGGAGCCATACGAACCTGTGCCAGGCACGACGTGTAAAGCAATTTGTCGTAAGGCCACACTCCCACCAAACAACGCACCCAAAATAACAATGCCGTAATGTTTAAAATGCAAACCTCGGATTACATTCAACATCAAACCATACATTACTAATACAAAACCTACTCGTTGCAACAAACACAGCGGACAAGGCAGCTCACCGTAAACGAGTTGTATATAAAAAGCGACCAATAAAATAAGCGTGATACCTAACACACCTAGCGAATTGATCGTGCGAACAATATTATTAGGCAGCAACATTTTATAAGACGATAGTTAATTGACTGGTCGCATGAAAATGAAACCAGAAAATACCAAGCAATAATACAATTGCGTAACATATATATGACAAGGTCATCTTACCGAGGAATACGCAAATCATTGCTATTAGTGCTAACAAAAAGATAAAAGCGATCATTAGGATATTATATATTAATCGCTTCGCAATGATTGATTCGCGTATATAATTATTGAAGAGAATTGAGAGTGGCGCTATACAAGTAATGATTTACGAGCAATACACGCTCACAATTGTGGTAGCGGGGGTAGGATTTGAACCTACGACCTTCGGGTTATGAGCCCGACGAGCTGCCAGACTGCTCCACCCCGCATCAATTTGACTTGAAATCTGGAGCGGCGAGTGTACGCAGATTGCCGCAATTTTTCAAGAATACTAAAAGTGGACTATTCCTTAATCAACCTAAAGCTTGAATGCACCATGTCATTAGAAATTGTGGCGATATAAATAGTGCAACCACCAGCAAAGAATGTGCACTTAACACTAACGTATTAGGAACAGGCAACCTTGCCACCACACTTTCATCTTCATTATCATCAAAGTACATTAACTTAACTACGCGTAAATAGTAAAACGCGCCAATCACTGAAGACACCACGGCAATTGCGGCTAATATAATTTCACCTTGACCAACGACGGCCTGTAAGATGTTGAGTTTGGCATAAAAACCTACTGTTAATGGAATACCTGCCATTGAAAACATAAGCAATAACATCAAGAACGCTAACCAAGGATACGCTTTGCTTAGTCCTTGGAGATCAGCTAAGTTTTCAAGTGGTCGATTAACTCTTGCCGCGCATAATAAGATTCCAAACACGGCGGAGCTCATTAATGCATAAATAATCGTATAAAAAATTGATGCCGAGTACCCTGATACATCGTCCACTAACAAACCCATTAAAATGTACCCGACATGCCCGATAGTAGAATAAGCCAACATTCTTCTTAAATTGCTTTGCGCAATAGCCACCACATTACCAATCACTAATGATAATACCGCAAGCGCAATTAATGCTTGTTGCCAGTATCCATGCATGAATTGCACGCCATCGAGCAATAAGCGAATCGCAAGCAGAACACCGGCAATCTTTGGCACACTGGCAATAAGCATTGTCACCGGAAGTGGCGCACCTTGATACACATCCGGCAACCACATATGAAATGGAACTGCGCCTAACTTAAATGCTAATCCAATCACAATAAAGATAATCGCAACGATCATACCTATACCAGCATGCATCTCATTAGCGGCAGTCAATGTTGAGTAATCAACCAAACCTACAAGATAAAGCGTTCCGGTTAATCCATACAATAAAGAAATACCATACAGTAAGAATCCGGAGGCAATCGCCCCTAATATAAAATACTTAATAGCGGCTTCTGAGCTTAGAGAATCATCACGATTCATCGCTACCATGGCATAAAGTGAAAGCGACAATAACTCTAACCCTAAGTAAATCATCAGCAAATGCGCAGATGATGCAATCAACAACATACCGGTTAATGAAAAAATTGCTAAAGAATAGTATTCGCCTTTGGGAAGCTGATGCTCATCAATAAAACTTTTCGAATAAAACAACACAACAATCATAAACACACACATTGCCACCTTGGACAGCACTGCTATGTTGTCAATTAAATAAAATCCATTGAAGAAATGAAGCAAGTCGCCATTTAACGGCTTAAGGCAGAAAAATAATGCGATTAAAATCGTCGCCTGCGCGAACCCATAAGACAACTGACTTTGCGGTGATGCAAATGCGCCCATCAGCAAAACAACACAACCGCCTAAGACTAATGTTATTTCTGGTATATGACTGACATATTCGATAACGATGGACATAATACTATCTCGGTTATGGCAGTTTAGTCGTTAAGGCTTGTGACACAATTAAATCAACTGACGGCTGCAGAAAGTCAACCAAAGGTGCTGGCCAAATCCCAAAAAGCAAAACTAAAATCGCTAGACTCGCTAATACACCAAATTCACGTTTGTTAACATCATTCAATGATGCCACGGTTTCATTGAGTGGTTCACCAAAGACAACTCTTTTGACTAACCATAAAGAATATGCCGCACCTAAAATTAAGGTTGTTGCTGCTAAGACTGCATACCACACACTGGCATCAAAACTCGCAACAATCACCATAAACTCTCCGACAAACCCGGATGTACCTGGTAGACCTGAATTTGCCATCGCGAATAAAACCATGAATGCGGCAAATGTCGGCATGCTATTCACAACACCACCATAATCATCAATATTACGTGTATGCATGCGATCATATAAAACACCGACACATAAGAATAATGCGCCTGATATAAAGCCATGCGAAATCATTTGAATCACACCACCCTGCACTGCTAGATATTGGAAGTCAGGATTATCTGCACCGATTTGATAAATCACGAAATAACCTAAAGTGACAAAGCCCATGTGCGCGATTGAAGAGTATGCAATTAACTTCTTCATATCTTTTTGTGCAAGAGCCACGAATCCGATATAGACAATCGCAATTAATGACATGGCTATTAATAACCAATCTAATGCCTGGCTTGCATCCGGCGTAATAGGCAGATTAAAACGCAAGAAGCCATAGCCCCCTATCTTCAACATGATGGCAGCTAATATCACGGAACCACCCGTAGGTGCTTCTACGTGTGCATCAGGCAACCAAGTATGCACCGGCCACATTGGGACTTTAACGGCAAAAGCGATCAAGAACGCTAGGAATATCCAGATCTGTGCATTCAATGGAATTGAAAACTGATAAAGCTCGGCAATTTCAAACGTGCCACTTTGTATATAGAGGTATAACAAAGCGATTAGCATGAAAACCGAACCGAGAAAGGTATATAAGAAAAACTTGATAGTTGCATAGACTCGACGCGGCCCACCCCATATTCCAATAATTAAGAACATTGGAATCAACATGGCTTCGAAGAACACATAGAAAAGGATCGCATCTGTTGCACAAAATACGCCAACCATTAAACCTTCTAGCAAAAGAAACGCAGCAAGATAGTTTTTCATTTGCTGTTTTACATTAGTCCAGCTAGCGATGACGACGAGCAAGGTCATAAATACCGTTAGCACAATCAGCGTCACTGAGATGGCGTCAACACCGAGTGCATAATATATATCAAATGTTTCTATCCAACTATGCTTCTCAATGAACTGCATTTCTGCCTGAGCTTTTGAATTTGCCAACAACATAAAGCTCAAGATAAGCTCAATTATTGAAACAACTAATGCAAACCACTTAACATTTTCATTATCTCGTCCAACAAACATCAAGAGGACTGCTGCGACAATTGGCAACCAAATAAGCAAACTTAGAATGGGCATGTCCATATGATTGTCTTAAGCCAGTGTATAAAAATAAGTTAACAAGCCAATCAAACCAATAATCATGGCGAATGCATATGAATACAAATACCCCGTCTGCATTTTACGCAGCAGTTCTGAAACCCCACGTACGACAGCCGCTGAACCATTTACTACTATGCCATCAATAATTATGCGATCGCCCAAGGTTGAAACAAACCTTCCTAAGTTAGTACCGAAACGCGCAAACCCATTGATAAATAAAATATCAAAGCCATATTTTTCTTCGAGTATTCGAATAGGCAGTCCCACCAGTTTGACAAACTTTGTCAAAAGCTCTGGTTTTAATGAATAGAACAGATAAGCAATAGCAGAACCCAGAACCAGCAAGACAAACGCCGAGGTAAAGAACCCATGACCCACCATCGACCAAGCACCATGGAAGTGTTCAGCCATTTTTTGCATCACAGGATACTCACCGGAAATGTAAATAGACTGATCGAAAAATCCGCCATACAACATCGGGCCCATGACATAACCAGCCAATACACTGCATATTGCTAATG
>JBCDBX010000042.1:0-15882 GCA_039182865.1 Pseudomonadota bacterium | reverse complement strand
GATAAGGCGTCTCTAAATTTGGACGCGGGTGTGTTTTACGAATTGAACCATCTTTGTCTTGATCACTTTCTTTAATTTGTAATGACGCATATCGACTAGTTAAATTGCTGCGTGATACGGAGTATTGATTTGGTAAACATGTCGCAAGCATTAGCTCAGTAATTTCCCATACTTCTTGATTACTAAGCGCAAACTCTTGCAAGGCTTGATTATGTCTTTGTGAGGTTTCGTTAAGATCATCATCAAGATCTTGACTGAGCGCATCCCAATGAACATTAAACCATTGGGTACACGTTTGTGTTTTATTTCTGACAGCTTGTGTTCTTCTTTTTTGTATTAATGCATCAAGCACATGATTAGCTGCGGCATAAGGAGCTAAACCTATACCTCCAAGGACTGCAGACATGGAAGATTGAACGTAGCACCAATTTGGATTTAACAATGGTTCTGTTTGAATGAAAGCTTCTATTAAACGCAGTCGATAATTAACATTATGTTGCCAATGATCTTTCTGCATTAAGGCGAGTGGTGCAGTCGAGCGTGCATTTGTCGTAGGCACGCTAAGGAATACGCCATCTATAGTGGATTTATCATCTTTTAGAAGATCATTAAAAAGCTTTTCAAGACCTTCGATGTTGGCAGGTACATGACTTTTTAGGCTTAACTGACATTTACTGGCTTGTTTAATGCTAGCTAACCAGTTTTCATCCGTGTCCAAAGATTTATCTCCATCATCACAAAAAGCAAGAATTAACTCACCATGACACTGATTCATGATTTGCTCAGCCCATACTTTACCCATGCCTTGTTCTATATAACCTAAAATCAAATATCGTCCGTGGCGCTTTATACTGGGGACTTTATTACCTAAACGTTTAGGTGGCGCTGCAAGATTTAGCTGCATAAAACTAGTATGCCAACGCTGATGTTTTCTCCAGGCAGTGAGTTGCGAGGCATTTTCATCGCGAATATCCGACCAAATCATCTCGATATTGAGCTGTTCGTTGATATCTAGATCGATCTGTCGACAAGTGATATGAGGGTATTCTTGAGCAGCAACTTGTATCAATCCATTGGCAGCAGCTTGATTTATATTCAGTAAGTCATCCGTACTAATTTGGTAAGCCGATTTTGTGATGACGCATAGTCGACATGCTTGCTGCAGCTCTGCCCAGGATTGCAATAAACTGTTAAACCCAGTGAGACTTTGCTCTCCACACTTTTCATCAATACAGGAAGAAGAGCTTTCATCAGCTAGCCAGCGCAAGTCGACGATATAATCTGCAGGTAAACTACGCTCGTCTAGTAAATCCCGAATTTTTTGGCAACCTAAAAGACTATTGCAATCACTTTCAAAAGAGCGGTAATCCGTTTGACTAAATGTTTCAGCTTGATGGACTGTGAAAACATTGTCACCACTGTTTTCGATATAAGTATTTAGTTGCTGGGCAAGATCATTAATAAATATCTTTTGGTCTTCATTGCCTTGAGGAATTATCAATAACCAATTTTTACCGCGTCCTGGCGGGAGAAAATATCGGCTAACAGGAGATTGTTGCCACACAGATGTGTAGATCCATTCATTACACTTATCTGGGTTGCCAGAAGCAATGCTATCGTTAGAAGCTGTTGCAGCGTTATCTATGTTCTGATCACGGCTGATCCAATAACTCTGGGTTTGAAATGGATAAAGAGGTAAACGACATTTTGCTGGAACTGAGTCATGTAGTGTGCGCCAATCAGGTGTTAGTCCATAAGACCAAAGTTGACCCAAAGAATCCAACATGGAGCTAGCGTCTGACTGCTTAGGTGTATTTGCTGGTAGGCAACTGATGATTGGTATATCTTGATCATTAATGGAAGGTATCGTCTCAATCATATTTCTCAAGGTTGAACCGATACCAATCTCAAGTATCACAGGCTCATGTAGCTCCAATAAGGTGTTTATACCCTTTGAGAATTGAACAGTGGATAGCATGTGGTCAGACCAATATTCAGCACTCATTGCTTGACTGTTTTCAATCCAAGTACCCGAAACATTTGATATAAATGGAATGCAGGGTGCATTCAGAATTACATTGCTTAATTCTTGTTTTAGGCTATCAGCTGCGTCTTGCATCATGCTCGAATGAAACGCATGAGAACAAGCTAAGCGTTTAGAAGTTATTGCTTGGTCATTACAATATTGCTCTAATCTACTAATCTCATGGTCTGTGCCTGACAACACACACATCTGATCAGTATTGATTGCAGCGATGTTGATCTCACTGCTTAACCAAAGTTTTACGCTTTCATGACTAGCCATCACTGCAAGCATGGATCCTGTTGGCATTTGTTGCATCAATTGTGCTCGTTTAATTACCAAAGGTAAGGCTGTTGCCAGTGGCATTACATTAGATATACATGCGGCGACCCATTCACCCAAGCTATGACCCATCAGCGCAAGAGGTTTTAAACCCCAACTCAGATAGCGTTTAGCTAAGCAATATTGAAATGCAAATAGTGAGGGTTGTAGATAAGCTGTTTTCTCGAGTTTATCTTCAATTGATTTACTATCACCACATACTAGTGAGACGAGTGACTGATCAAGATAATGGCTAGCAATAAGATCGCACTCATCCAGATGTTGTTTAAAGGTTTCACATTCTTGATAGAGATATTTTCCCATGGCTAACTGCTGACTTCCCTGGCCTGGGAACAGCCAAACCTGCGATGGATTTTCTTTTGCTTTGATAAAGCTATCGTGATTATTTTCAACAGCCTCAATTTTATTGACAAGATCATCTGTAGTATTAGCCGCGATACTAATTCGATAATTACTAAAATGCTGTCGACCGGTTTGATACATCCATGCAGCTGCGTTCAACGAAACAGAACCATTAATAAGCTGTTTTAACTGTACATTTTTTTCAACCAATGCTTCAGATGACTTAGCGGATATAACAAACAATTGAGGCGTAACACTTGTGCTAGTCTTTTCATTGGTAACATGATCATGTGGTGCTTGTTCCAATATAAGGTGTGCATTAGTACCACCAATACCAAAACTGCTGACCGCTGCACGATGCGGTTGGTTTGCTTGTGTTTGCCAGCTCTTTGCTTCGGTATTGACATAGAATAAGTCTTCACCGAAATCGATATGTGGATTAGCTGTTTGATAATGCAGAGAGGGAACTAACTGGCGGTGGTGAATCATTAAAGCTGTCTTAATTAGGCCAGCAATTCCTGCGGCTGCATCCAAGTGACCTATGTTTGTCTTAACAGAGCCAATTGCGCAAGAATGAGACTCATTAGAGGTGCTTGCTACGCTTTCACTCTTAAAGGCTTGTGACAATGCTGATATTTCAATCGGATCGCTCATTGCGGTACCAGTACCATGAGCTTCTATATAGTGAATACTTTCAGGACTGACATCAGCCGCTCTTAGCGCTGTACGAATGACATCAATTTGCGCATCCACGCTCGGCGCGGTATAGCTAACTTTACGCGAGCCATCGTTATTAACCGCAGACCCTTTGATAATTGCAATGATGTCATCGTTATCATTTTGTGCATCCTCTAAACGTTTGAGTACAACTGCACCAACACCATTGCCGGGTACCGTACCGCTAGCCTCAGCATCAAAAGCTTTGCAATGACCATCGTCTGCATAAATACTATCTTTGATTTTGGGATAGCCAATTTGTCGTGAGAGTGCAACACCACCTGCGATAGCAATTCCACATTCACCCGCAATGAGACTTTGACAGGCTTGATGCACAGCCACGAGCGAGCTGGAACAAGCGGTTTGTATGTCAAGGCTTGGTCCTGTTAAACCAAGCTTATATGAAACTCGGGTTGTTAAAAAATCTTTATCATTGGCAACATAAAGTTCGTATGGACTAACTTGCTGTCTCAATTCTGAATTACTATACAGATTAAACTGATAGCCATTCATGCCGGCTCCTGCAAAAACGCCAATCTTATGCTGACTACGCATAGGATCACAGTTGGCATGTTCCAATGCATGCCAAGTGCATTGCAAGAATAATCGTTGTTGAGGATCTAATAGTTCCGCTTCACGCGGACTATAGCCAAAAAATTCTGCATCAAATTTATCAAAGTCAGCAATGGGTGCACCGATGCGACACCAGTTTGGATCAGATAGCTTTTCAGTCTCCAGACCCTGAGCGATTAGATATTCTTGATCTAGTTCTTTTACTGATTCATGACCTGATTTTAGGTTATGCCAGAACTCTTCAATATTAATAGCATCAGGTAAACGAGCCGCCATTCCAATAATGGCTATTTCCAATCCGTGATACGCATTATTATTCGTGTCCTTCATTAGAGTATCACCACTAACTTTGAATATGTTGTCTTCTCTGAGAAAGACGTTGGCGAGATTGATGCGGCTGGACAGACTTAACCAGAGTATCTTCTGCTAGATCGTTCTTTTGCTGATGTATATGAATATACTGTGCAAGGCTAGCAATAGTGGGATATTGGAATAATTCAGCGAGTGAGATTTCTATTTGCAGTTTTGTTTTTAATAAGCTCTGTGCTTTGAGTACGAGTAAAGAGTGTCCGCCAACTTCAAAGAAGTGATCATGAATGTCAATTGACGGGTTATCTAATAATTCGATCCAAAGACTTCTGATTTCTTCTTGCAAGCTGTTTGTAGGTGCAAAACTTTCGGGTTGCGTTTTTACTTTGATATTTTGTATTGCATTGCGATCCAGCTTGCCATTTGCATTCAAAGGAAAACTATCAATTTTATGTATCTTTGTGGGCCACATTATTTGTGGTAGTTGTGCTTGTAAATGTTCGCGCCATGCCAATTCTTCATCATCGCTCGAAATCACATATGCAATTAATGATTGGCGTTCGTTTAAAACAACAGCTGCTTGTTGAATACTAGGATGTTGTTGCAGGACGGATTCTATTTCTCCTAATTCGATACGATGACCGCGTAACTTAATTTGGTCATCAATGCGACCAAGATAATCAAAAAGACCGTTCGACCTTAATCTAACGAGATCGCCAGTGCGAAATGTTCTGCCCCAGATAGGATGCTCAAAAAACTTTTCTTGCGTTAGAGTTTCTCTTGCGTGATAACCTATACCGACTCCCATTCCTGAGATCGCTAATTCACCAATCATACCGACTGGTAACTCTTGATCTTGCTTATCAATGGCATGCAGAGTTGTGTTTGCTACTGCACCACCAATAGGACAGATACCTTTCCACTTTTCAATGGCTTCAGGCTTAACCTCATAAGCAGATGACCAGATAGTCGTTTCAGTAGGGCCATAAACATTCCATAGTTTTTTGCAATGTTGAGTAAGGTATTGTGCAAGTTCAATGTCTAAGGCTTCGCCACCGGACAAAATCTGAAGATCAGATTTTCCATGCCAATCATTTTCTTTCAGCAATTTCCAAGATGAAGGAGTTGCTTGCATGAATGTTATCTCGTTTTCGACTAATTTTAGGTTCAATTGGTCAGGATTGCGTACGTCATTGCTTTTCGCAATCGTAACGGTTGCACCTGTAAGCAAAGGGAGAAATATTTCTAAAGCCGCAATGTCAAAACTTAATGTGGTTAGCGCTAGTAAATTGTCTGAGCTTGTAATATTGAATTTATCTTTTAAGCACAGGAGTAAATTCATCAGGCTTTTATGCGTGATGTTGACACCTTTAGGTTTTCCGGTGCTGCCACTTGTATAGATTGAATAAGCAGTTAGCTCATTGTGGTCGCTAAGCTTGATAGGCTCTTCGCTTTGAGCAAGAGACAAAATATCTTTCATGGCAGGTATATTTAAATGCCTACCTTGCCATAATTTAGTAGATTCCAGACTGCTTGTATCCGATATCAGCAAGTCAGCTTCGCAGTCACTTAAAATATATTGCAATCTCTGATCAGGTAGATCTTTGTCTAGTGGTATATAGCTTGCACCTGTCCTAAGTATGCCAAGTAGTACAATAATTAGTGCAGCACTTCTATCCATGCAAACTGCTACACGACTTCCTTGTTTAATATTATGCAGAAGTAAGTGTTGCGCTAAGATGTTCGTATAAGTAGAAAGTGTTTGGTAGTCATAAGTGGCATCATCATCTTTTAGCGCCACTGCATCAGGAGTCCGCAAGGCTTGAGCTAATATTGCTTCATGTAATGGAGGATAGTTTTGTTCAATTACTGGAGGATTATTCTTCTTTAAAAATTTTAAATCTTCATCAGTTCGAATATCAATTTGCGTAACAAGTGAATCCTGTTGTTCTGTAAAAATGGTCAACAAGTGACAAACACGTTTCAATTGTGCATCTGCGAAATCAGAAGGTAACAGATTTTCATCATACATAAGCTTTATTGCTAGGGAGTGGCTGTGTGTCGCAAACAAATTCACAGGATAGTGAGTTTCTTCATGTACCTGAACATCTGCAATATTAATTGATGATGATTTAGGCTTGGCGGGGGCAGGGTAGTTCTCAAAAATTACAATACTATCAAACATCATCCCAACAGATTGATGATTTATATCTGGTAATTCCGATTGTCCAAGATATTCATAAGCTTGATGCTCACTCGCAAGCTTATGCATGGTAAAAATTATGTCGCGAATTGTGTCACTATTTTTTATTTCATAAATTATAGGTAAAGTATTTATGAACATACCAATCATTTCTTGATTGTGTTGTAACTGTGGTGGGCGCCCTGAGCGTGTCACTCCAAAGATAATGGCGTTATTTGCAGTATAGCGTGATAACAAAATGGTCCACGCGGCTTGAATGACACAGCTCATTGTCGTTTGACACTCGCGGGCAAGAGTCTCTAAACATGATGTAGTATCTAAGTCAATGTTCTGATAAAGAGTTGATACTTTAGCAGGCTTATTATCACTAGTGATGTGCGCTAACAGACATGGCTCAGTTAACTGTTTCATATGACGTTGCCAATAGTCTTTTGCTATTTGACTATCTTGCTGCTTACGCCAGCGGATATACTCACCATACTGGCCAGAATAATCTGAAGGAGTTTTACCTGCTAACGCATGCTCATAGCATGAGTACCAATCTTTGAGTAACAAGGGTAAGGACCAACCATCCATTAATATATGATGATAAGTGCAGAGAATAGTATTTTCTTGTGCCGAGAGTTGTAAGCAATAAACTCGAATCAAAGGACCTTTTGAAAGATTGAAACCATTGTTACGATCTGACTTGAGTAATTTAGTTAATGTGTCATGTTGGATTTGAGAATCTTTGTCAGTCAGATCAATACGCTCGACTTCAAGCCTTGCTTTCTTAACGACGACTTGTAATGGCTGCTCTAGGTTGTCCCAGGCAAATGCCGTACGTAATATATCGTGACGATTGATGAGTAATTGCCATGCCTGATCGAAACACGATATGTCGATCTGCCCAAATATTTTAAATTGTAACTGGACTAGATAAACACCCGAGTCTGGTGCATAAAGGCTATGGTATAACATGCCTTCTTGAGTGCTAGAGAGCGGATATATATCCTTAACTAAGTTTGTATCCATTTCTCTATTTTCTTGATGTCGGTCGCTGGATCAGAAATAGCGCCCGATATATTTTTTTCTGAGGGCGCATCTGAACTGGAGAAGGGGCATTCAGATGTATTATTTGGGTCAATCATTTTCAATCTATGGGTCAGAATCTTTTCTAATACCGACACACCTGGATCGCTAGACCTGATACTGTTGGAGTTCCCTACGAATTTCTTGCATACATCACTATGTGCTTGAATCATGCTGATGAATGCTTGGATAAATGCTTTATGGCTGCTTGAGACAGGTTCAGATAGCTCGCCAAATATTGGACTTAATTGTTTCCATAATTTTATTAAACGTGCATGGTCCCATGACATTAAGCCACTAAAGTCGTCGATCGACATTTGTGGAGGCATCATTGATGGCCTGACCAAAGTTTCATAATGTTCTTTTTTGAAACTTCCCGCTAATGTCATTGCAGCACCCGATGCCCTCAGTAAATTCGCAGCACATTTTAATTCGGTAATAGCACTATCAAAGTTTTTATCATAATAGGCTGTTTCAAAGCGTAAGAGACATAAAGTCAATCCCTGAACATCTAAGAAAAATATCCAATGGAAACCTTGCCATTTCTGTCTAGCCAAATGCCATTTGTTGGATAAATTTTCTTGTACAATATCCATACTAATTTAAGTGCTCTAGGTTGAGAACGCGTAGTAATAAATGTGAATGAGCTTTGAATCCCTCCAGCTGAATTTTGATGCTTTCATTATGTGTCTCGTCGAGATTGTCTATTAATTCATAGAATCGTTTTAACGAAATAACAAAACTGTCAATTAAACTAAGCCCTGGCTTTTCATCTTGAACATGACTTATTCCAAAATAAGTATCATAGGTTTGAATATCATCATTACTAAGCGATGTGTTTGACATATCGACTACTAATTTAGATCGACTTGTCATCTCCCATTCAGACTCAATGCTTAATATGGATTCTTTTGCAACCTGTGCAGGTTCATCTAATAACAAATTTATTCTCTTTAATATGCTGTGAGCTTTCACACGGTAATCTTCTTCAATCAACATTTCTGGCTCAAGTGACCAGGGTGAGATTAATTCGAGTCTCTGTTTATTATGTTGGCTCATATTTCTTAACTATAAATATGTATGGATGTTAGCTATCAAGAGAGTCACGCAAGGACTTAGGACGCATATCTGTCCACACGATACTTATGCGGTCGAGACAATATTGTTTATTTCCGGTAGTACCTTCAGCGGTCCAACCTAGCGGGATCTCCTTATAATCTGGCCAGATCGAGTATCTGCCTTCACTATTAAAAACTACCTTATAATTTAAATCTTTTTCACTCATCGTAAGTAATCTCTCTTGTTGAATAACTTCATTTAGATAGTTATCTTATTTTTATTCATTCAGAATTTTCAGCTTGGATAATCTTAGCTTCGATCAAAGCGTCTAAACTTGCACAAAAAGCCAGATAAATATTATCTATGTCATGAACACTGTGTTCTGTCGAAATAAAACCACCTCTATCTCCAACTCGCATATGTATGCCCTTTATCAGCATTAAGTACGAAAGTAATAATGGCACTTCGTTAGTTAAGTTACTTTTAGACATAGCAATTGAGAAGAATGAACCATACTGGACAAATGTGAGCGGATAAAAATTCTGGTCACAGTATTTATTCAAACGTTCGACTAAGGATATTGTTTTATTTTCTAAATCAGAATAAAGCGCAGGACCACATGTTTTGATATGTGTTAAGACTGCATTGGAGCAAGCTAAGGAAAGAGGATGTTTGCTGAATGTTCCTGCAAAGAAAGTTGTTGGTGTATCAGGCTTTGATTCATCTCCAAACTTCCATGTGCCACCATCAATATGATCCATATAACGCTTACAACCTGCGATAACTGAAAGAGGCAATCCACCTCCTACAATCTTGCTATAGGTAGCAATGTCAGCACGGATACCAAAATACTCTTGAGCACCTCCAGCAGCAACACGAAAACCGGTGACCATCTCATCGAATATCAAAGCGATATCATACTGATTAGTGAGGTTGCGTAGCTCATGTAAGAACTCTGCGGGTTGTAATTCTGGCATTCGACTTTGGACAGGCTCTACTAAAACTGCAGCGAGTTGTCGACGTTGCTTCTTGATTATATCGAGGGATCGCTTGCTACCATATTCCAGAACAATTGTTTCTGTGGCCGTTGCTTTTGATACACCAGGAAAAGCCGGTACGGCTTTGTATCGAGAGAATTTATCAAGCGTATATTTTAATAACTCTGGATTACCTAGTTTCTTAAGTAGTTTTTTTCTTGCGTATTCAGAAATAGGTGCACGCACAAGTGCATCATCCATATGTCCATGATAGGAATTAGTAAAAATAGCAATTTTCTGTCCTCGATGAGCGCTGCGCGCGACCCTTATAGCAGTCATTACAGCCTCTGTGCCTGTGTTGCTGAAGCTGACTCGTTCCATACCAGTAAGATGACTAACTAGTGAAGCTGTCTCGCCTACGAGAGGGTGTTGTGGTCCTATCGCAAAGCCAGACGCTAATTGTTTATCGATTGCATCTTTAATGAAGCCTGGCTGATGTCCAAATAAATGTGTACCTAAGCCCATCAGCACATCAATATACTTATTGTTATCAACATCAATCAAACTAGAACCTTGGGCTTGTTTAACACAAATCGGGTAACATATTTCTTTGGTTTCTTGGTTAAAACGGATTCCTATAGAACTCTTATCTGCTAGTACATCTCTTGATGAAGCCGACAGTATTTTAGATTTCTGTGTTTTTTTCTGATAACTAGAAATCAAATAATCGAGTAACTGCTGACGACTATTTAGCTTTACTTTATCTTCTTGTTTATCGATGGCAGGTAATGTCATTATTGCGCCTTTTGACAAACAAAATGTGCCGAGTGATTTTCATCAACCAATGCTTCACTATTCACATTCATAAGCTTGATAGAAGCAAAGCCAGCAGACTCTAATAGACTATTGACCGAGTCTAATTCATGGCCAACAACTGGATAATTGTTTTCTTGCTTCGACCAGTCAGCTTGAAATAAAGAAAAATTTGAAATTAGTTTTAGACGAATTCCTATAAAGCGTGGCTTCTCTAATATCTTATAAAAACTATTTTTTATCTTTTGCCCAACTGACTGATTTTTATTTTTACAACGATATAAAGTGACACAAAAATGACCTGTAGAAGAACTCGAGTCAAAATAAGGGGTGATCATCCAAGCGAAGTCTTTATCGATATATCCTTCTAAGGGTCGTCCGCACCACCAACGTTTCATTTGACTGATATGATTAATATCAAAAAGAAAATAACCACCTGTGTCTAGTGATTGAAACACAGACTGAAATACCTGTGAGAGATCATTTAAGTTTTCAATATGGTTGAGTGATGCACTCGTACAAACCACTGCAGCATAATGCTGAGAAGAATTGAAGCTGCGTGCATCTGCAAGCAAATACTCAGCATCAGGAACATTTGTTCTGGCGTATTTCAGCATTTGCTCGGAAGCGTCAAGACCAGTTACTTTAAAACCTGCGGTTTGGAAGGAACGCATGACTTGCCCTGTGCCACAACACAGGTCTAATACTCTGTCTCCTCGAGACAGCGCCGGTAATAATTCTCTTTGCAACCAATGCCACAAAGGATCTGCATAGTCTTGGCCAACGGTTTGATCATACAGCCACGCCCAATCATCATAGGATGAGAGTTCATATGAGTCTACCTGCTCATCAGCATGAAGGTTATTGGTTAATTCAGAATTAATAGTCATCACGTTGTTTATCCTGATGTCACAATGTCATTACGGATTGTGATGAACTGCTATTGTCTGATGTGTGGCGATTCATATTTGTACTTGAAACTTTCACCTCGTTTAACGATTTGAGGTATGTTGAGAATAACGCTTCATTCAGGTCTGGTAAGTCAAATGGTGCATCTTTTAGTAAACCTTGGCTAAATGATGTGTCATAAGGTAAATGTGTTTCAGTAGGTGTTAATGCTTTTTGATCAGTTTGTTTACGAGAAGCAAAAAGTGCTACTAATGGAAATAATGGATGCTCAGAATCGGAGCTTGCGATCTTTTGCAAACTCATAAACCATTGTTGATAACTTACCCTTTGCATTTCGATGCCATTGTTTAAACAGGATTCAAATAGTAGGTTAGAAGATACTGGGTTGGGATGTATCAGGTGATAACAACTGCCAGTTTGTTCATCGTTATGCAGTGCAAGATAGATTATGGCCTTTGCTGCATAGTCAACGGGTAACAGATCCAGCATGGTTTCACCATCAGGCGCTTGCTTGGAGTAGAGATAACCAAGCATAAGTCGATATAAAAAATCATTGGCATTGCAATGACCATTTAGACTATCTCCCGATATTGGTCCTGGTCGGTAAATAGAGGCCTTAAGTCCACGCTCACGTGCCTGCCAGACAAGATGTTCTGCCATCCATTTGCTGCGATTGTATCCACCCTCTGGAATAGGGCTGTTAGCGAGTGGTGTGTTTTCTGAAAATTGATTTTCGCCAGCTAATGCTGGTGGAGGTAATACGCTTAGAGTTGATAGAAAGTGTAGTTCTTTATTTTTTTCTGTTGTGCATAGCTTTAATATCTCTAAGGTGCCGGAAACATTAGTAGCCTTCAACTGTTCATACGGGGTTAAATGATGAACCGTTGCACCGTTATGAAAAACAATATCAACTCTTGAACATAAGTGATCCCATTGTTGCTGATTTAAACCGAGATGCTGTTTGCTAAGATCACCACAGTAAACTTTAATTCTCTCGTTTATAGACTCATCCCAAATATCATAATTTGCAAGACTATTGACAACACGATCAATAGCATGTTGTTTGTTATCTGCACGCACTAGGCAGTGTATTGTTGCTGAAGTTTGTTGAATTAATTCAGATAATAAGAACGAACCAATAAAACCTGTTGCACCAGTAAGAAGTATATCTGTGGCATCCTTCGAATTTGAAATCATATTTTGATTGCTTAAAGGCGTAAAAGCTTCATTTAAAATTGCGTCTTCTGGGAGAGAATCACTGCTGCTTACATCAGAAGTATTAGCATGGCTATTTAATAAAGCTAAGATATCGTTCTTATGATTTTTTATTCTTGTAGTTAAGTCCTTTGTAAGTGTTCCCTTAGGCGCATTAATTTTAAGTTGCCCATCCACAACCGTAATGCGGATCTTGGCAGAATGTAATTCGTCTAATAAGTCACTCAGAGGATCTGCTTTTTGACTTGTTGCAAAAGTAGGCTGAATAGATGTTTCTGGAATATTGGAATTATTGTCAGCTGACACTACACTTTCTGGATTCGAATTTTTATTATTTATTCGTCTTGCTGGTAAGCGTCGATGATTATCTTTTGTATTTTTCTTAGACGTTAATTCAAATTCTGCACAACCTTGAATACGTTCAGCTGTTCGATCCTGTGCTTGGCATTGTTCGATGAGTTTGTTGGATTCCAAAATAGCAAGATCGTCATCTGCATAATCTATCGAGGTTATAAATTTTAACCAAGGTTCTAAACCCATTGCATAAACAAAAACAGTTTGTGGATTTAACTGTTCAACTAACTTCATGCCACGCTGAGCATCTGAGCCATTCAAGCGTCGTGCTTCAGATTGTTGACGGGAAACTTTAGCGGATAACACTGGACCATATATCCATGTGTAAGGAGCGCCATCACATTCCATTCCCAAGAATAAAATATCCAAGTCAGGAAACAGATGATTTATATGTTCATATAGAGTGTTATCAACATTATCTGAATCTGCAACACACATGACACTTCTTCCACAAGCTTCAATGCGCCATGCAGCTTTACATTGAATATCTAAATCACCATGCTCACCAAGAAAAGGTGTACAAATAATCTTACCTTCTGGAAACTCGATAGCGTCGAGGTGATTTAATTCGCGTACTTGATTAAAACCTAATTGTTTCAAACATAAATACAGTGATGGATCAATTAAGCTACCTTGTTGTCCTGCAGGAATGACAACCTCACCAATTCGATGCCTAATCTGAATTAGTGTCTCAATCATTACGTGATCTTGATGATTATGAGTCAAGACTAAATAATCAATATGCTCTGGCAAATCTAATAATGAGTAACGCTTGTTGTCTGCTTGATTAGGATATGCCAGAAGTGCATCGACAATAATTGTTAGTGCTTCATACTCGATATTTTCTCATATATTGCCGCTCGATCTCTCTGGCGATGGTCCCGTTTGCTCCAGCTCCAATGACTAGATTATTGAATGCTGTGTATAGCAGCTTGGCATATTTTTCTTGATGGTGCCGCTCAGGAGGAGGAAATATCCTCCGATACCTTCCACAGTTCCGATCTTCATAGTCCATACGAGCATTCTCTTTTCTCACTTTAGCTAGCAAATCTTTCTGTAAAGAAGAGTTTAAGCCTGACACCTCTGTTCTTAATGACTCATCAGCCGCATACGTGATTGTTCACAGAACAAGAGATGGTGGGGTGGGGGTGGGGAAGCCCACATAAACAGAAAGGTATCGCGTGCATCTGTCACTCATCATGGGGAGGAAATGCATACTTCATTTCTACATAAAGTCATGTCTCGTTGGCATGTATCTCTGTCAGTCTACCGTCTGGGAAAGTCCTGACAGTTCATTGTGTGCAGGCTCCTCTATCAGTTTACCAACTGCTAATCGTGCATTTAATTATGCTAATTCAAAATCTCAAACTTTGAGAAAGTGTGCTGCTGGAACCATTGACACCGATCTTCTGGTGTTTATTCGCTATACCATTGAACTAACAAAATTCTCCTGAAGGAATTTTAATTGCTAGTACTGAACTTCATTCACTAACAAAGATGCAGGTATGAGTTTCTAGTGGCCAGCACCAGCGTTCAATGACCAAGTACTTAAAAGCAGCATGATAACTCCAAAATCAATCAACCCAATTACATCATATATCATGTTCGCTGTCATGTGTTGTGCCAACACTAGTACCAGCAGCACGCAATAAAAAACATCACTGACTGATCAACGTTTGGAGTAGATACATATACTTACAAGCTCTTCTTTCCTTCTGTCAGAACTGAGACGCTTTTTGTCCTCCGCTTCATAGGGTCCACCTCTTGGCTGCAGAAGACGCTTCTGAGCAGCAGCTTTCTGGGCAGCCAAGTTCTTCTTTTTATCACTCGCTCTGGATTTAGATTTAGAACAACCTTACATATCATTTGTGGTAGAGAAGACCTATTAGTATACGAATTAAGCCTGTACCTGATATTGACAAGCTTTAAGGCGTCATTTAGTAATGCCGACTTGATGTCGTAGTCAATTTGTTCATTTGTGCCAAAGCTGGGTGCTCTGTTAATCTGTAAGAGAGAGAGCTAATGTATACGGTAGCACCTTGCAATCACTTGCGCTCCAAATACGGCTCTTGATAAAATCAGAAAAATGACAATTTATCTTTTCCCTAGTGATTTATTATAGTGAAGCTTAGAGACAAAAAACCGATTCCCTGTAGACGATAAAAGCAGTGCACTGGGAGTAGATGACAAGTGATCGTGAACAATTTCATGGATTCACACCCAGTGCAGTGGAAAGAACCTGCCAGCTAGAAAAAGCCGAGAATTCATCACATACCTCAAGGAGCCATGGCTTCAGCTTCCTATCAAGGATAACATCGAAGCCCAAAATCTCAAAACAAACACTGTCACTATTTGGGGCTTGCCCAGGTCGGCACATCTTGTAGGCATGGTGTACATGAGGGAGTGCACAGACCATAGTCTTGATAATGAGATCGGAGATGCGGGCCCACAGTGTTCCCACATCGACATCATTTTTTCGGAGGTAGTTATTTAGGAATTTGATTGATCTCTTGCTGCCTGTGGAAGATACAAGACTTGAACCAGATCTTGTACTTTGACATAAAAACAACTGAAAAGAATTCTATTAGCTGATCACTCAGCCATGAGAATCAAATTTATGCGTGATGAACTGAGTAAAATTTACAATCAAATAGTCGATTTAGATAAGCAAAAATTCTGACTCTATAAACATACACAAAGAGGTACAAACAATCCGTAACCTTCAATCACTGACAACTGCTGCCATAAAGTCAGCGATAGCTACAGCTATGCTAGAAATGACTAGAACAATGAAACATAGGAGACAGAAAGAAACAGCAGGTGTGCTTGTGTACAATGCTTGCTGTGTTCTCTTTATTTTCTGAGTAAACTATATATGCTACTGATCAGCATGAGTAGGGGTGTGTATGTAAGGTCACGATCCAACGAACCTGTGTCTGGAGAGTCTCCCTTCTCATAACCTTCACTGTTTTTAT
>JBCDBX010000041.1:0-15997 GCA_039182865.1 Pseudomonadota bacterium | reverse complement strand
GCAATTCCATAATTATCATATAGTGCCTCAGCTATATTATTCAGTGTCTTATACTTTTTAAGGATTTCATACTCGCCCTTATATTTGTCTTTCTGTGTGCCGTCAGTAACAACGAGCTTGTATCTCCATTTAAAGGCTGAATTCAATCTATCTATTGGTCCTCGAGCAATTATTATGTATTTAAGGTCTTTTCTATAGACTGGTTTTTTTAGATGGACTTTATGATTAACAAAGTTCTTCTCTGCATTTTTGGTTCCATTTTTCACTGATTTACCACCGCATTTCCCGATATGAATCAGTACCGTGCTGCCGATTGGCAAATGAGAATAACTAAGTAATGCTTGAATTAATCCATGTGATCTGAGGAATTTTATTATTCTTTTTATTATTTTTTTCAAGATTAATCTTATTATTTAATGCTTAAAAATATAAGTGGGCCTTTAAGGCTATTCTATTTATTGTTTCAGGCAGTTCAGTTATCAAATGATCATCGCAAACATAAGATTAAATCGAAGATACATCAAGTTCTACTGCCCATTGCATGCGCATAACATTATTAGTTGCGATACTTGCGCCTTTAGGACCGCTATGTGTAATAGTGGCTGCTTGAGGCCCCAGCGCATATTGGTGGTATTGAACGACGGCTTGGTGAAACTCTTTGCAAGCAAATGGAAGCTTGCTGCGCACTTCAAACTCGTTATATTTTTCTATGTACTCAAGTTCGGCTAATAAATGTGAGTGAAATTGTCCTTCGAATTCCACATCAAATAAGATCTTTGCAATTTGTTTTGGTTGATCACCTGTTTCAACTACATCTGGGAACAAACCATGAAAGACAAACTTGGCTTTACTCATTGTGTACTGGTTTCACTGTGGCGTTATAATACTTAGTATACATCTTTTATATAATTCATCGTGTTATGGAATATTTTTTAGAAACAGACGTTGCAAACTTTGAGATTCGTAAAGAGCCTTTAGGTATGTGGGATCTCTGGGTCGATGGCATGCCGACCATCACGTTTGATTCACCCGAAAGTGCGGCGCAAGCTGTATTCAATCAGAGATCTGGCTATGTGATATGGGATCAACTCGAATCACACGAAGCTCCAGAATCGATTGAAGGCTGGACGCAAAAATCATAAGCCATTTATGGGTCGTTATCGTCCGCCACCGCCACCACGCTCTAAATATATAACTCAAGCCGGCAAAGACAAGTTACAGGCCGAGCTAGATTATCTCTGGAGTGACAAGCGTCCCAAAGTGACGAAGGCCGTTCAGGAGGCAGCAGCTCAGGGGGATCGTTCAGAGAATGCAGAATATATTTACGGTAAAAAACAGCTACGCGAAATCGATAGTCGTGTGCGTTTTTTGCAAAAGCGCTTGGGTGAAGTGACTGCCGTCGCCGAAGCACCCGCGGATAAGACCCGGGTGTTTTTTGGCGCCTGGGTTATCTTGGAGGATGAGCAAGGAGAAACCACGAAGTACCGAATCGTGGGGCCGGATGAATTTGATCATGCGCCGGGATTTATCAGTATAGATGCACCTCTGGCCAAAGCCTTATTAAAAAAATCGTTAGATGATGAAGTAATTGTGCGAACTCCTGCCGGGGAAACGGTCTATAGTATTATAGGCATACACTATGAGTAATAGTAACAAAGGCAGCGTGCTATGAAGGATATTATAACTTACTTAATTGCAGTGCTATTTGTGTCATCTGCGGAGGCGCAAGAGTTTTATAAGTGGGTCGATGAAGATGGCGTAACTCATTATGGCGAAGTATTGCCAAGCCCAGATATTGCTCATGAAGAATTCGATTTCCCTGCCGCGTATGAAACGAGTAATCCAACGGATGATTATTATTCTATTCAAAATCAGCTTAAGCGCGTTCAAGAACAGCGCTTGCTATGGCGCGAATTGAATGTACCAGTGAGGCAAGAGACCGAAGTAGTTGTACAAGAAGTACAAGCACAGCCAGAAGTGGTGCGTTACGTGCCTGCTTTTCCTTTTAATCGTTCTTACAATAAAGATAGGCACTACAAAAATAAGAAATATAAGTACAAGAAAGATTATAAGCACGGTAAGAAGCATCATAATAAAACGTCTCCCAAGAAGCCGTTCAAGCGTGATGTTTACCCAAAATTACCAGGTCGAAATCCGGCGCTGATTGTAAAAAGATAGTCTAAATCTTTTCTAATCCTCTAACAGAGGTGTTTAGTTCGCGAGTCGTTTTTGCTACTGTACTGCGCTTCTTGGTTGACGGTGATTTTTTAAATGGCTCAGGTAGTTCTCCATCTCGATGAAAAATATATAGCAGAAGATCTCGAGTATTATTTTTCTGGGGAGCGCGATAAAAATAATCAGGTTCGTCCTGATGAAAACATTTACAGCATGACGCCATTTAGTCGTCATATTGATATGGATTTTGCAGATGGCAAGGTCGGTAATTTTTTCTATCCTGTATTACCCGAACCGGTTGAGCGAATTTACATTGGGATCAGTGTATCTCTGTTTGCCAATCATTGGGGTGCATCGTTTCTTTTAGAACTGCTTAAACATGTGAAACCAGGAGGCGATATTGTTTTGCCGGTTTATCCAGAAGGTCAAGCACATGAAAAAGATTATTGGTCGCGTAGCTTTTTAGAAAATATATTCTTAAGTCGACAGCGTTGGACGGGATTTAGCAATATCACTGCGGAAAACGATGGTGTGATGTCATTGCGTGTTGGACGAAAATGGCCAGAGCCGATGCCAAGCAGTATCCAATGGTTTTTTAAAGAACGCAGTAATTTATTATTGGCAAGCTTGCAAAATAATGGTGTCGAGCAGGATGTTTCACAAAGTTTGCAACACGAGTTCATGCCACTATGTGAGTTGATTTGGCACGAATATAGTGCCAGTGCCGTGCTTGAAAAAATTATTGGCGACCTTTACGGCAAAACGGCTAGTACTTCATTCACGAATATAGGCTGTAGTTATGGATTGCTGGCAAATGATTTACTTCTTTCACCTTATGTCAACGTGGAACAAGCTCGTTCATGGCACATTGGTGATGTTAAGCAGAGTATAAAGACTAGCGTTGGTTATCATTTTTCTGCTCACACACAAGAGCACCACCAAGTAAATTATGGTGAGTTGAGCGATGTTGTATTTAACAATGCTCATTTAGTCACTATCAATCATGTCTATAACGACAGCGATGCTTACCAGAATCTTGTAAAGCAAGCTTGGGACAGTTTGCCAGCGAATGGGGCTTTAGTGATAAGGGAAGATTTACGTACACAACCAGATAGAGTGGCATCGCTAGAAACATTATTAACCGAGTTAGGTGAGATAAAATACTATTCCTCAATTGCAGCTTGTCAGATTAAAGAATCAGTAGAATTAAGTCAGTATTCGCTAGCGATAGAAGAAAAATTACGTCAGGAAAAAGCGAATAAGGATAATTTATTCAGAGTGCTGCAAAAAAATTAATTTATTATATAGACGTAAATCGCGTAGATAATCACCGCAGTACACGCAATAAATATAATTAAGTTGCCAAGTAAGGATTTTAAATGCTCAGGAGTAGAAGAAGGCTGTTTGAAAATTTTTGTGACCAGATGTTGAGCCATGTTACCGCTAACAATGGCGGGTACAATTAGCACAAGCGCAAAGAAGATCAGTCCATAACGATAGATTGGAAATTGGGTAATGGTTTCAAGCCATTCAGGCATAGAAGTAAACTTTTAAGCTAGGCGTTGTTGTTTTTCCCAACTGCCAGCCCCACGACGATCGATTCCTGAGCGACGAGGTTCTTTGTCGGGTTCGAATCGGATCATTTTACGTCTGTCATCAATACAGTCAATGCGGCGATCGACTCTGAGTCGCCTTTCATGAGTCTGCGATTTACCCATATTGATGAATCCTTCTGAAGTTTTTTGAATTTTTATTTATATTATTATTTGCGCTTATTATAGTGTGATTATTATAAGGATCTGTGCCGTACTTCATAAAAGCATCAATTCATTGGAAAAATATAGCGAAATATTGATAGGCTTTAGAAAAGGTGCAGACTTACATGATTGAGTAGACCAATGAATAATAATATCCAGGCATGCAGTGTTCTTGATTTTTGGTTTGGACCATTAAAGAATGCTATTGATATTCCTCATGATAAATCGTCTATGTGGTTTGTGAATGGGAAAGATTATGACGGTATTATTCGTGAAACATTTGGCGAATTATATATAAAAGCATGCAATGGCGAATTAGATGGCTGGCAACAAGATTCCAAAACACTGCTTGCACTTGTTATTCTGCTGGATCAATTTTCAAGACATATTCATCGTGAAACTGCACAGGCTTTTGCGCAGGATGTGAGAGCTATTCAATTTGTTCAGTCAGGAATTCAAGCGGGCTTTGATAATGATCTTTTCTTTATCGAACGTAAATTCTTTTATATGCCATTAATGCATGCCGAAAACATAGAAATACAAAATTTATCTGTTGCAATGTTTACAAAATTAAGAGATCAGGTACCAGCAGACTTAAAAGATTTTTATACTAAAACATTGAGCTTTGCTGAAAGCCATCAATATGTGATTGAAAAGTTTGGTCGGTTCCCGGAATTGAATTTCATATTGAATCGTACGAGCACTCCTGAAGAAGAGGAATTTTTGGCGACAGGCAAATATAAATTTTTGTAAACTTTTTAAATTTATAATGTTATGTCTTGCTTGATTTGGTTACTCTGCTGACTTATTGGCTAATTTATAAAGTTTCTAATTGGGTGGAATAATGAAGTTTAGAGTCTTTAGCTTGGCTGTATTTAGTATATTCTCAAGTTCTTTGATGTCAGAACGGGTGATAGATCTAGTAGATGAAAAGATTGTGAATGATTTGTTGCTGAATAAAACATGGACTTGTTATTCGAAAAGCGATAACCAAACTTCTACGATGCGCTTGAAAATCAATGTAATAGAAGGGTCACGTGTTCAGGGTCGTTTAGATATTCCTCAATATGAAATATGTAATAGTGAAGACTTAAAAGGCATATTAATAGGTAACTCACTAACTTACTATGCACCTGCAAGTATAGAGTCATGCAATATTATGAATGGTGTGATGGTATTTCATCAAAATGAAAACGGTGAAATAGAAGCAAGCGGGCATTATACCTTTGGTGAATTAGCTGAGCCTGATGAATATACATGTGAGCTCAATAATTCTTGAGAACTTTTTCAATTGCTAAATCAATCTCACTTATATTTTTACTGACTTAAACTATTTAAACAAAATTCATCAATCCAGGGGTTGCTTAGATTAGGTTCCAAAAAGCCACAATGTCCGCCATTGTCTGAGAAATAGGGTTTTAAATAACTGCTTGAAGCCAACTTATTATGATCATTCCAGGGAATGATCGGATCATCTTTCGCTAAAACCACATAGGCAGGAGCGCGCAATGTGGTTAATCTATGTTCAGCAATTGAATAGCCCTCTAAATATGATTTAAGGGAGTCAAAGCCCGCGTAATGAATCGCTAATTCTTCTGTGGCTTCGCGCAGAGTTTTGAACTTATTGAATGTCTCTCTTGAGTAGATATTGGGGAAGGCTTTTGCTTTTCTATGGAAGGATTGTTTCCAGCGTTGCATGAAATAGTTTTGATACACAAAGAAAGAATCTTCTAATGACACTAAGGTGCTGCTTGGATCAATGACTGGGCAGATGGAAATCGTTTTGTTTAATTTAAATTCTTCATTGGTCGTATAAGCATTAACACGTAATGCAAAATTTCCACCCAAAGAAAATCCGATAATTGATGTCTCGGTATTAAAACTATGATGTAGATAAGCACATGAATTGATGATTTCTTGAATACGACAAGAATGAAAAATTTTTTCATTTAAATGTTCTGTGAATCCATGATCGCGTAAATTTAAACGAACCACATGATAACCATGGTCAAACAGAAACTTCCCGAGACTTAAAATATAAAGAGAACCAGAACAGCCGAGCCAGCCATGCAATAAAATGACCAGTGGGCAGTCATGGTTGTCTTGTTTATTTATGTGGGCTAAAAGCTTAATCCCATGACCCGCATCAATAGTTTCTTCTTGTGCTTGCTTTATGAAAGAGTCGCAGTGTCGATGTACTACTATTTTGCGAGCAATAGATCCTGATAAAACGCTATTAGTATGGCCGTTACGCAGCACACCTCTTGCAATATAAGGTTTCGAAGGCATTATGCGGGCCTAGATGATGAGCTAGCAATGTATTGCTAGCTAAGTGCCTGTTCGAGATCCGCAATTATGTCATCGATATGCTCAATACCAATCGATAGACGTATTAAATCATCGCTAACACCTGCTGCTTTTAGTTCGTCACCCGATAGTTGTCGATGAGTTGTGCTAGCAGGATGACAGGCTAAAGACTTTGCATCACCAATATTCACAAGCCGCACAATTAAATTGAGTGCATCTATAAATTTAGCTCCCGCTTCAGCACCACCTTTAATACCAAAACTAAGAATCGCTGAAGCTCTACCGCCCATATATTTATCCACGAGAGGTTTGTCTGGATGACTATCTAAACCTGCATAACGTACCCAGTTAACATTGGGGTGTTGCTCGAGATAATTAGCAACGGCCAATGCATTCTCGCAATGTCGATCCATTCGCACTGGTAAAGTTTCAATGCCTTGTAAGATTTGGAAGCTGTTAAATGGTGAAATGGCTGAGCCCATATTGCGTAAAGGTACGACACGGACACGACCAATAAAGGCAGCATCTCCCATATCTTTGGTGTAGACCACTCCGTGGTAAGAGGGGTCAGGTTCGTTAAGTACTGGAAAACGTTTGGCATTTTCCGCCCAAGGAAACTTGCCAGAATCCACCACGATGCCACCAATGGATGTCCCATGACCCCCCATGTACTTGGTTAAAGAATGAATCACAATATCTGCGCCATGTTCAAAAGGACGACACAGGTAGGGGGAAGGCACAGTGTTATCTATCATTACAGGTACACCATGTTTGTGTGCCATGTCGGCAACGGCATTTATATCAAAAATTTTACCCGCAGGATTACCGAGTGACTCCGCAAAGATGGCTTTGGTATTGTCATCAATTAATGCTTCCATTCCGGCAATATCATGATGATCAACAAAACGTACTTCGATGCCTAAGCGCGGCAGGGTGTGGGCGAATAAGTTATAAGTTCCACCATACAAAGATGATGTCGAAATTATGTTGTCCCCTTGTTGGGCAATCGCAAAGATTGCATAGGTAATGGCGGCCATTCCTGATGACAAGGCTAGCGCGCCAACACCACCTTCCATATCAGTAACACGTTGTTCGAGTACTGCGGTGGTGGGATTCATGATGCGTGTATAAATATTGCCTTCGACTTTCAAGTCAAAAAGGTCTGCACCATGTTGGGTGTCATCAAATGAATACGACGTAGTTTGATATACCGGCACTGCTACCGCTTTAGTAGTAGGCTCCGGTGTGTATCCGCCGTGAATGGCAATGGTTTCTATTTTCATAATGTTTTAAGGCAACTTGAGTCGTTTCAATGTTTATGTAGTTAAGTCTAGATTATAGTAAATATTTTAGCGACTTGGCTGTTAGAACCGCATCTCCCATGTGGGTTCATTTTGTTCAGTTATGATGTTGTGTTTAAGTAACCATAGTCGAGCATCGTCACTGTCTGCATAAAACCAACGTGTGGCTGAGCCTAGACGAAAGCTATAACCCCATCTATCCATATCATGTAATTGAATGTGTCGATTGAAGCTTTTTAGATAATCTGACCAGAGAATCTGTAAGTAACAACAGGCATCCTCAATAATCGCGGAACCTCCTGCATCGATATCAGCTTGTTTACGTTGCTGTTCAGTCATGCAGACATAATGGGCAGACTCATGAAAAATTGAGTGGATAGGTGTGTCGATTCTGGCGTATAGCTCAGATTTAAGTCGTCCCGCTTCAGGTGAGCCCCAGAAACTATGGGGAATCTCAGTTTCTTGATCCACGACATGTAAATTTAGCTGGTATTTAGCCAAGATGGGCTGAATAGTTTCGGCGCTGATATTTTTAAGGCTACGCATTGCGTAATTTTAGCATTTCAGTGGGCAGATATATTGCTCTGCGGAGGGTACTTCTATCTCTAAGGAATTAGGTCTTAGCCGCATACGATTTTGATCATATAGGTTATACTAGCGCCCGCAAAAATGTGTCTAAGGATATTTCACATAGGATGAGTCACTGATGATTTTAAATGTTCAACGATTTTTAGTTTTAAGCATATTTTTATTCAGCAGCCAGGCATTTGCAGCTGGAGATCCTGAAAGAGGCGCTATACGCGGTGAGACCTGTTTGGGTTGTCACGGTGTAACAAGCTATACCAATGTTTATCCAACATTTAAGGTGCCTAAATTAGGGGGACAGCATGGTGAATATATTGCTGCGGCTTTGAGAGCTTACCGTGCGGGAGAACGTGCCCATGGCACCATGGAAGCGCAAGCACATGGATTGACAGACCAAGAAATTGATGATGTGTCAGCTTATTTAGCTGGTCTAAAACAATAAAATCGTAGTTAAAGGAAATTACATGAAACACTTGCTTCTTATAGTATTAATACAAGTTGTTTTAACGGCAACCGCATTTGCCGCTGGAAATGTGGCGGCAGGGAAAGAAAAGTCCGCTACATGTGCAGCATGTCATGGGCCTGAAGGAATGAGTCTAACACCTCAATTCCCAAATATTGCTGGTCAATACGAAGATTATTTATATCATTCACTAAAGGAATATAAATCAGGTGCACGCAGCAATGCGATCATGGCTGGCACTGTTGCAACACTAAATGACCAAGATTTGCAGGATTTGGCGGCTTATTTTGCAAGTCTGCCAGGTCTCACTAGTTTGAGTTTGCCTGAATAAAAATCTCTGTAAGTGCTCATCAATCAAGATGGGCGCTTAAGAATTCTTCTCTTCCCATTCACCAGGCGTGTAGGCCTTAATGCTTAAGGCATGCAGTTCGCCGCTTGCGATCTGCGCATTAACGGTGGCATAAACCAGCTGATGTTCTTTCACCATGGTCATCCCTTCGAAAACAGGGCTGATGATAGTAGCTTCAAATTTTCCTTCGCCACCCGTGACAAATGCTTCTGAGTTTTCGATTCCATTCTCAATGAGTATTTTAATTTCTGAAGTTTCCATAATTTGATATGAGTGTTTTTTATAAGTTTAGCTTAGATCGAGGAGAAGTTTGCTACCCCATAAGGGGATCATTCTCGATAGCAGACACAGCCATGAATAAATTATGAGTTAAGCATCTTTGATAGTTGTTCACCGATCTCTTGATGGCGCCAGCCTTCATTGACTTTGCTGTTTAAGCCCAAGACTAAATTGACCAAGGATTTGCGGTTAGCGAGCAGGGAAGATGACGTTCCAATTTCTTCGGCATGCTTGCGAATGGTTTTCATCATATCTTTAACGAGCGCTTGTTGTGGTTTGCTCAGTCTGCGATCCATTATGCCTTCAAGATCATTAATCTTTTGTGCGGCGGCATGTTCCAGAATTTCCAGCACTTTTTTTGTATGACGAACAGATTTGGGTGATTCTTGTGATAGCTGATCACGAACCGTATTTTCATTTATCGTCTTATTAAATGCTAAATCAGTCATTGTTTGGTCTTTAATAATCCAGCGGCGAGGAAGGTTTTTAGTAATGGCGGTTTGCTCGCGCCAAGTGGCTAGTTGTTGCACGTTATAAAGCGAACGTCCTTCTAAACGTCCAACGCCTTTGACCTGTTTCCAAGCATGTTCAGGTGCTACGGAGTAATTGTCTGGGTTTAGTAAGCGATGACACTCTTCGGTTAACCAATGCCAGCGTTGCTTGGCTTCTAGTTTTTGCTGAAGTTTCAATGCTAATGGGCCTAGGTGTAGCACATCATCTAGTGCATATTTGATTTGTGCTTCTGTTAAAGGACGTTGACTCCAGTTTGTACGGCTTTCAGATTTGGGAAGAGTAATAGATAATTCCTGTGAGACTAATTCGGCGTAGCTAATTTGTTCGTCCATACCTAATATACTGGCCGCAATTTGAGAATCAAATAAAGGCTCGGGTAAAAAGTCATAAGTGCAATATAAAACTTCCAAATCCTGCCTTGCGGAATGGAAGATCTTTATTGCTGCACTTTGCTTGATAAAATTGATCAGAGCGTCAATATTATCTAGAGCGATGACATCGATACAAACACATATCTCTTGTGTGGCGATTTGGATCAAGCAGAGTTTTGGATAATAGGTGGATTCGCGCATAAACTCGGTGTCTATCGCAATCCAGGGTGAGGAAGAAATTTTATTAACGAACGTCTCGAGTTCAGCTTGAGTAGTTATTACATTAGGAATCATGGTGCGAAATTGTAACTGGCTTTTACTATTGTGTGTTGTATTGATTACTAATGCGCTAGCTGATTGGGAATCACCTTATTATCAGGATCATCCGCTAGTGGGTAAGGTCTACTCATTAAATGATACTGCATGGGTAAGCATTGGTGAAATGCATAAAGAGTTGTTGAATAGCCAAATCATTCTATTAGGTGAGACGCACACAAATGCGGATCATCACATCGGACAAGCTAACGTTATTCAGTACTTTATCGATCAAGGTGAATCTGTCGCGCTATATTGGGAGATGCTGCCTCATGAAGGCTGGGAGCCTGACAAATCAGTGGGTCATGATTTAGAGACGCTTTTGATTCAGCTTAAGGAACAAGCTAAAGGTTGGGAATGGGATATTTATACACCAATTCTTAAGCTAAGCCTAAAGCATGATTTACCATTAAATGGCGCAAATTTAACAAAGCAGGAAAGAACAAATTATACTCAACCAGACGAATGCGAAATTATACGCAATCAGCAAAAGTTGGAATTTTGTGATGCGTTAAGTGTTGAAAAAATTGATTATTTGAAACAGCTCATTTTTGCTGCACATTGTGAGTATTTACCGTTGGAACATACTGATCCTCTGGTGAATACTCAAATAGCAAAGGATGCGGCATTTGCGCTGAATATTACTCAGTCAAGGGATATGGATAAAGTCATACTGATTGCGGGTAAAAATCATGTTCGCAAAGATATCGGTGTCCCTGTACACTTGCAGCAACTGGGTGAAACATCTAACAGTATAGCGTTTGTTGCGGTTGACCCTGAAAGAACTCACCTCAACGATTATTTAAAACACGAGTTTGAGGATCAATATGACTACATGGTCTTTACTCCAAGTGACCGTAATCAAGACCCATGTATTGAGTTTGCAGAAAAATTAAAAAAATTTAAGAAATAAGCTCGCTTAAAGATGCAAGATAAAACAACCAAAGAACGAATTAAAAGTCTGCAAAAACATTTAGCAGAAGAGAATCCATTATTAGTATCTGTAGTTGATAAGTTTATTGAGTTAGATCGTGTTGGTCTGTCACTTGGCGTGCTGAATTCTCGTGACTCATATACCACTGAAATTTCCTGGTGGCCTTTAATTTCAATTCTTGGCACCTTTTCTGCAGGTAAATCCAGTTTTATCAATCAATTTATTGGTGAGAGTATTCAAAAGACGGGTAACCAAGCTGTCGACGATAAATTTACCGTACTTTGTTTTAGTAGCGATAACAATGTGCGTGTGTTACCCGGAATCGCATTAGATGCTGACCCTAGATTCCCTTTTTATCAAATGAGTGAAGCGATTGAAAAAGTTGCAGAGGGTGAAGGGGAGCGTATCGACACATACTTACAATTAAAAACCTGTCCCACAGACATTATGCGTGGGAGAATTTTAATTGACTCGCCAGGATTTGATGCTGATGCACAAAGACGTTCAACCTTGCGTATCACAGATCATATTATTAATCTTTCTGATTTAGTTCTTGTGTTTTTTGATGCACGCCATCCTGAACCCGGTGCGATGCAAGATACTTTAGAACATTTGGTCGCGGGTACTGTGCGTAGAAAGGATGCGAACAAAATAATGTTCATTCTAAATCAAATCGATACAACGGCTGCTGAAGACAACTTAGAAGCAGTGGTTGCTGCTTGGCAGCGTGCAATAGCGCAGGGTGGTTTGGTTAGTGGTAGTTTTCATACACTCTACAATGATGCTGTAGCAGTGAATATAGAAGATGAAGGACTGAAAGAACGTTATGAGCGTAAGCGTGATGCTGATCTAAATGAAATTACCAAACGTATTTCACAGGTCAGCGTTGAGCGAGCCTATCGAATAATTGGTGCGCTTGAAGGTTTTGCCAATCGAATTGAAAGAGAGATTGTTCCTGAACTTCAAACGGCAGTCAGCACCTGGCGACGACGAGTATTAATTGCAGATGCGGTCGTGCTGATTCCTTTGTTAGTTATATTTATCTCTTTTACTTTGTCGCATGGTTATTGGAATGGCTTCAACTTTTCAATTCCGGGGGCTGAAGGCGACAAAAATCAAATATTTTCCTATGGCATGCTAGCAGGTGTCGTTGTTTTTCTTATTTTAATTCATTTTTTAATTCGAGGAGCAATGGCAAGAATTTATGCACGAGGACTTGCAGAAGAAGGCTATTATGGAAATCTGCGAGGTGCTTTCTTAAAAAATACGCGTTGGTGGAGATGTATTTTTAGTCAATCAGTCGCTGGTTGGAATCAAAAGGTGGCTAAAAAAATTGGAATGCTACGTGATTCTGCTGATAACTTTATTCAGAAACTTAACGATCAATACACCAATCCATCTGGTAAATCGTAAAAGCTAATCAAGATTAGTCGTTCTTCGAACGGCTTGCATAATGATAAATATGATAGGCCATGCAATTGCACTGGTTAATACTGGCGCCCAATATGTCCATGAATCTGATGCTTGTCCAAGCGCGCCATAAACCCATAGAGTTGCACTCATATAAGGAAGCAAAATCATGGCGATAAATAAAGCTTGTTGGTGCAGAGGATAGATGCGTACTCGTTGATGAAAGCGCATGCTGATATAAGCAGTTAAGGCAAATCCAAGTGCGTGTTGTGCCAGCAATGCACCGCGTAATACATCAACAAACAAACCAATCAGCCATGCAGAACCAATTCCGATCATGCGTGGTGTACTCATACTCCAATATATCACCATCAATAATATCCACTCCGGTCGAAATGGTTCCGCTTGTACTGGGATTGGCATAATCGTGAGAATAATCGCGACAATAAAAGAACCAATTAATACATAGTAATTGCGGTGTTTACGACGCTTCATGAGACTTCTTGTTCTTCCGTTTGTGAAGGAACAGGTTCGACTGCTTCACTTGGTGTTTCGTCTTCGATTTCTGTTGGCCACAAGAGTAAAACTTCGCGTATCGTATCTAAATTGACTAAGGGCTTGGCTTCAACTTGTAAAAAAGGATCTCCTGGAATCGTCGTGATTTTAGTAACCTCGGCGATTGGATAGTTGGGAGGGAATCGGCCGTCAAGACCTGAGGTATAAAATAGATCTCCTATGTGTATGTCAGCAGAAAGAGATACATTTTTTAAGTACACCAAGTCCGCTTGTCCACTACCTGCAAGAATTGCACGTAAATTTGTGCGATTATTTTCGGCAAGCAAAGCATGATTTGGATCGGAAATTAACAATACTTGTGAGTTAAGTGGGAAGACTTCAACAACTTGTCCAATGATGCCTTTCGCACCTACTAATGGTTGGCCGGGATAGACACCTTGTTGGCTGCCTTTGTTTATCACAATTAACTGTCTGAATGGATGAAGGTCGACAGATAAAATTTCTGCGATTAGCACTTTTTCGTTTGTGACTTGGATAGGGGAATCCAACAATTTTCTTAAGCGTGCATTCTCTTGTTCCATTAATGCGAGTTGCTGTAGCTTTGCTTTATTGAATAGCGCTTGCTCGCGTAGTTTTTCGTTTTCTTCAATGAGCTGGTCACGTTGCGCGAGGTTTTCGCTAAATGATTCAGTTAGAGCTGTAGGTAGATGTGCTAAATACTGCAAAGGGTAAATGGCAGTTGCTAAGGAAGAGCGAACAACTTGTAAATGTTGGTAACGAAGATCGACTGTCATGATGACAATCGAAAGGATTACCAATAGGATTAGCTTGGTAGAAGAAGAAGGGTCAAACGAAAAGAGAGGTTTTATAACATTCCTCCTAATTCAGAGAGTAATTTCAGAGGACAGTGAGGCTGATCATTAGTCGCCCGTTAATAAGTCAGTCCCATATTCATCAATCAATTCAAGTACTTTACCACCACCACGTGCAACAGAAGTTAATGGGTCATCGGCAACAATAACGGGGATGCCAGTTTCTTCCATAATGAGTCGATCTAGATCTCGCAATAATGCACCACCTCCAGTGAGCACAATGCCGCGCTCAGCTACATCTGCGCCAAGTTCAGGAGGCGTTTGTTCTAAGGCAGTTTTTACTGCGCTAACAATTCCGTAAAGCGGTTCTTGTAAAGCTTCTAAAATCTCATTGCTGTTTAATGAAAAACTTTTTGGGACACCTTCAGAAAGATTTCTACCCTTCACTTCTAATTCCAGCATTTCTTTTCCAGGGTATGCTGTGCCAATTTCTTTTTTCACTTTCTCTGCGGTTGCTTCACCAATTAGTACGCCATAATTGCGTCTGACATAACTAATGATGGCATCATCAAATTTGTCACCACCAATTCTGACTGAGGCCGAATAAACAATACCGTTTAGCGAAAGTACGGCCACTTCTGATGTGCCGCCGCCAATGTCTAAAATCATGGAGCCTTTTGCCTCATCAATAGGTAATCCCGCCCCGATTGCAGCCGCGATTGGTTCTTCAATTAAATAGGTTTTGCGAGCACCTGCGCCATCGGCAGATTCACGGATTGCACGCCGCTCAACTTGAGTTGCACCACATGGAACGCAAACTAAGACTCGTGGACTAGGGCGCAGTATCATGTTTTTATGTACGGCTCGAATAAAGTGTTGCAGCATTCTTTCTGTGGTTGTGAAATCGGCGATTACACCATCTTTCATGGGACGGATTGCTTCGATATTTGTTGGGGTTCGACCTAGCATTAATTTTGCAGCTGAACCGACTGCTTCAATTGAACGCGTGCCGGTATTGGGGTCGTTGCGGATGGCGACGACTGAGGGTTCGTTAAGCACAATGCCCTTGTCTCGGACATAGATAAGGGTGTTGGCAGTCCCTAAATCAATCGAAAGATCGTTGGAAAATACACCTAGAATGCGTCCAATCATGAGAAGAATATCTGCTTTATTATCATTTGGTTAGGGGTGGTACTGTAACAGCGGTCATAAGTTTCGGCAAGGCGCATTGGTGATCTGCAAACCAGCGGTGAGATATGTTACCTTTGCCACCAAATTAAGGAGTACAGCATGTCACTTACAACCGAGGACGTTCTCGATATTGCTAACCTAGCGCGGTTAAAAATTGAAGTGAGCGAATTGGATCAATACAAACAGGATTTATCTCGAATTCTCGAGTTTGTCGATCATATGGATCAGGCAAATGTCGATAACATCGAGCCGATGGCGCATCCTCAGGATATGATGCAACCGTTGCGTGCAGACGAAATCACAGAACCCAATCAACGAGAAAAATTCCAGGCGAATGCCCCTGCGACCGAGAACGGACTTTACCTTGTGCCTAAGGTGATTGAGTAACACTCAAAATTTCAATAAACAAATATGCATAAGTTAACAATTGCACAGCAAGTTAAAGCCCTTGCTGATAAAGAGTTTTCTAGTGAAGAACTCACACAACATTATATTAAGCGCATCGAAGCACACGATGAGCAATTAAATGCGTTTATCACTTTCACACCTGAGCATGCACTAGAAAGTGCTAAACAGGCTGATGCACGTGGTTTTGATAGTCAATCATTAAATGGTATTCCTATCGCACTTAAAGATATTTTCTGCACAGACGGTGTTAAAACATCTTGTGCATCACATATGTTAGATAACTTTATTGCGCCTTATGACGCTACCGTGGT
>JBCDBX010000040.1:0-16888 GCA_039182865.1 Pseudomonadota bacterium | reverse complement strand
TGCGGGGCCTGGTTTGGTTGGCGCGCTGTTTGTGGGTGCGTCGGTGGGACAGTCTTTGGCCTGGGCATTGGGTATCCCTTCTATTCCTGTCCATCATATGGAAGCCCATCTATTGGTGCCTTTTCTGGAGCGAGACATTGAGTTTCCTTTCTTATGCTTATTGGTATCAGGGGGTCATACGATGATTGTGCAAGCGAATGCGCTTGGCGATTATGCTGTCCTGGGGCAGAGTCGAGACGATGCGGTTGGTGAGGCTTTTGATAAGGTGGCTAAGCAACTAGATTTAGGTTACCCGGGCGGACCTGCTATAGAAAAACTTGCAAAATCGGCTTTACTTAAAGCGAATAAATTCCCGCGTCCGATGCTTGATAAAGACAGTTTAGATTTTAGTTTTAGCGGATTAAAAACACATACACTGCTGGCCTATCAAAAAACTGATCAAAGCGATCAAGCTAAAGCAGAAATTGCGTATGACTTTCAGCAGGCGGTTATTGAAACGCTCTATAAAAAATGTGAACGCGTATTAGAGAAAACAGGGTTAAAAAACTTAGTCATAGCAGGTGGAGTCAGTGCTAACCAAGAAATGCGTCAGAAATTCTCAAGTCTAGAAAAAAAAGGTATTAAAGTTTTATTTCCAGACCTAAAGGTATGCACAGATAACGGCGTTATGATTGCTTATACAGGTTTATTGTATGCACTCAAAAACAGACTTAGTCATGCCAAGGAAGTCAAAGTCTATCCGCGTTGGGATTTACAACAGGCTTAGCTAATCTTTTTTGCTGATTTTATCTTCGTCACCGCTTATTAAATTTTTAATGTTAGAACGATGACGCCATACCACCAGTAACATAGTGGCTAGGCTCAGATAGAAAATTGAAATGGGTAGATTTGTTACCCAGCAAATGATTGGCAGAGAGATTGTTGCAAATATTGCTGCTAGTGATGAATATCCAGACAGTTTAGCGGTACAGATCCAGATCAAGGCCCAAGCGACTGCCAACGGCCAATAAACCCCCAGCAAGACGCCCAAAGTAGTTGCAACACCTTTGCCGCCACGAAAGCGAAAATAAACTGGATACATATGCCCTATAATCGCGGCGAACCCCATTAAGCAAAGCGCAAATGTGTCATATTGCATCCAGCGTGCTACCAAAAGCGGTATTAATCCTTTCAGCAAATCGCCAGCGAGAGTCAAAGCAGCGGCTTTTTTGTTGCCCGTTCGTAACATATTAGTCGCGCCTGGGTTGCCGGAGCCGAGGCTGCGAGGATCAGGTAATTTAAACCAACTAGCTATTAAGATAGAAAACGATAACGACCCAATTAGATAATTAATTCCGATAGCAATAATCAAATCAATTTGAATAGGCATGCAAAATAATCTTCATTTACTAACGGGTTGGGGGGCATCTTGTAATGTGTGGAAACCGATTATTCCAGCATTGGAATCGTGTTACCAGGTAAACTGCATAACGCCATCCTGGGTTAGAGAGAGTAATGATGATCGCTCGTTAGAGAATATTGAGGGTTACCTCGAATCGTATGCAAATCTAGTTGATGACGCTCCAGTATCTTTAATTGCATGGTCGATGGGCGGGTTGATTGCGATACGTCTAGCTGAGAAGTTCCCAGGACTAGTCGACCAAATTATATTTATTGCCTCCGCTCCACAATTCTTAGCCGATGAGAACTTTAAATATGGTATCGGAAAAGAATGGTTTGATAATTTTGTTGAGAGTTTTAAAAAGCAGCCTCAAGAAACACTCAAAAAATTTATTGCCTTGCAAGCCCAAGGCGATGAAAACGCAATAAGCACTGCCAGATTTTTAAAAACGCACTCAGATTTCAACAACTATCACTTTTACGAATGCTTGTTTGGCTTGAATTTGTTAGGAGAAGAACAGTTAAGTAATAAATTTGAAAGCTTACAATGTAAATCAGCATTTATTCATGGAGACAAGGATGCAGTACTTTCATATGAAGCAGCTAAAAACATTGCAATACAGGCAAATAGTGATTTTTATATCATTGAAAATGCAGGACACGTGCCACATGTCTCTCATCCGGAAGAGACTATTCGCATAATAAAAAGTATATTAAGGTAATGAATTTTTCTAAGAAAAGTGTCCAGGCAGCATTTTCTGATGCGGCGATTTCTTATAATGATGCGGCTGTAGTTCAGAATGAAATACTTATACGCTTGCTAGAGCGCTTAAAAATTTTATATAACTCCAGAGCAAATATACTTGATCTAGGTAGTGGTACTGGGTTAGCACGCAATGAATTGCAAGAGTGTTTTGGTCATGAACAATATTTTGCATTTGATATTGCTGAGAGGATGCTGGCCTACGCGCATGCTAAGTTTGGAGTTCAACATTCTGTATGTGGAGATATTGAATCATTACCTTTTAAAAAAAACTCATTTGACATAATTTTTTCAGCCTCAACTTTGCAGTGGTGTAATCAAGTCGATCAGGCTTTTCACGAAGCAATGCGTGTTCTAAATAATAATGGATTATTTATTTTTTCAAGTTTTGGTCCGGGCACACTTAAAGAACTCCGTCAATGTTTTAGTGATGTGGATATGCATTCTCATGTCAATACTTTCATCGACTTTCATGATCTAGGTGATCTTCTAGCATCAGCAGGTTTTAGCGGTGTTGTGATGGAATCCGAAGTAATCACAGTAGAATATTCTGATCCCATGATGCTGCTACGCGACCTTCAAGCTACAGGTGCGACCAATCATATGGTCGACAGACCTAAAGGGTTATTAGGTAAACAAAGCATCAATAGAGTGTTAGAAGAGTACGAATCTTTCAGGCTAGTAAACTCTAAATATCCGGCTAGTTATGAAGTCATCTTCGGCCATGGATGGAAAAAAGATCGAATTGCTAGTTCCGCAGTCGACGATTGGCAACCAATTCAATTTAAGTAGTCTAGATTTCAGTAATATCATGTCTGTCGATAGTTAAAAATTGCTTAATAAGTGACCATCAATATAACTATAGTACCTGGACAGTTGCAGTACTGTTTAATTTCTAACTAACCTTAATTGATACAGCTCATGTATTCTTGATTTAACCCGGATTGGATAGAAATAAGTTCTAGGAAAATGGTCCCTGGATGCGGCATAATGCCGCACGGTATCTACTAATATGCTAATGCTATTAGGCACGTAAACGTGATAACTGATGTTAACTGAGAGAACATACAGATTTCACAAGGAAGTTTAAAATGAGTTTTGACACAAAGCCTTTAATTTCGCGTTTCGTAGTCAAACCAAATTGTTCGATGTCTTGGCGCGATAACCAGATTCTTATTGCCAGCTTGGCAATCATTTCCTTTGGTCTTGCCACTGGATTTGCTCTGCAAGGCTTATGGGTAATATTACCTTTTGCAGGCGCAGAAATTTTATTTCTGTTTGGCGCTCTCTACTACTGCAGTTTAAAAGCCACACAACGCGAAGTGATATCTATCAACGCGAATGATGTGCTTATCGAAACGGGAAGAGATCGCGCAAAGCAATCACATAAATTGCAACGAGCATGGACGAGTGTGCAGCTTTATCCAGAAATGCCACCTCAGCCTGGACGATTAGTGATGCGGTCAAAAGGAAAAGAATATGAAATAGGTGCATGTTTAACTGAGGAAGAACGTAAGAGTCTGGCCCAGTCGATTAAACAAGCGCTTATTGAAAAAGTTTAATGTTTATTTTTATGGAGTTAGTACATGAGAGCTAATAGCTTGCTTACAAAGGCGCTGCTGGGAGTATTTGGTGCTTTAGCCACAGCAGGAATTACGCATGCCAGCCAACCAATCAATATGACTGTCGGTGTGACCGATATTAGTCGGGACGTTTATGATTTGCATATGATTGCACTTTGGTTATGCGTTGTGATTGGTGTGCTTGTTTTTGGTGTGATGATTTATTCAATGTTTGCGCATCGCAAGTCCAGAGGTGTCACGCCTGCGACTTTCCACGAAAGTACCACGGTTGAAGCAGTATGGACCACTATTCCTTTTATTATTTTGATCGCATTAGCTATTCCTGCGACGAAAACACTTATCGCGATGGAAGATACCAGTAATTATGATTTAACTGTGAAAATTACTGGCTATCAGTGGTTGTGGCATTACGAATACATCGATGAAGGCGTTGAATTTTACAGCGTACTCAGCACACCACGAGATGAAATTAATAACCTTGCACCAAAAGATGAAAACTATCTTTTAGAAGTGGACAACCAACTTGTACTGCCTACCGGTAAAAAAGTGAGATTTTTAATCACTGCCAATGATGTACTCCACGCATGGTGGGTGCCTGATCTTGCTGTCAAGAAAGATGCAATCCCTGGATTTATCAATGAAGCTTGGACCAACATCAATGAGCCTGGGATTTATCGTGGCCAATGTGCCGAACTTTGTGGACGCGATCATGGCTTCATGCCGATTGTTGTTCGAGCAGTAGAGTCTGACGAATTTGATCAATGGTTAGCAGATAATACAACTAACTCACCTGAAGAAATTGAAGAGGTGGAAGTTGAAATAGAAGTATCTGCAGTCACTCAATAGAATTTTACTAAACATATTTAAAACTTAAGGAGCACATATGAGTACAGTTGCTGCTGACGATCATCATGACGATCATGTAGAAAGCCCTTATTCAATTAAACGCTGGTTATTTACAACTAACCACAAAGATATTGGTACACTTTATCTTTGGTTCTCATTCATAATGTTCATCATTGGTGGAGTGATGGCATTGATAATTCGAACAGAATTATTTCAGCCAGGTTTACAATTTGTAGATCCTCAATTCTTCAACTCCATGACGACCATGCATGCGATCATGATGATATTTGGTGTGGTAATGCCCGCATTTACAGGTCTGGCGAACTGGTTGATCCCTATGATGGTAGGTGCAACGGATATGGCGCTACCTCGAATGAATAATTGGAGTTTCTGGATACTACCTTTCGCGTTTACCATGATGCTATCGACCCTATTCATGGACGGTGGTGGTCCAGCAGGTGGTTGGACTTTATATCCGCCACTAACATTACAAACGGGTGATGCGCTTCCGTTCGTAATTCTAGCGATTCACTTCATGGGATTGTCATCAATCATGGGCGCCATAAATGTGATTGCAACTATTCTAAATATGCGAGCCCCAGGCATGACATTGATGAAAATGCCATTATTCGTATGGACTTGGTTAATTACTGCTTATTTATTGATTGCAGTCATGCCAGTGCTTGCCGGTGGCGTCACTATGCTATTAACCGATAAGTTCTTTGGTACTAGTTTCTTCAATGCCGCTGGTGGTGGTGACCCTGTAATGTTCCAACATATTTTCTGGTTCTTTGGTCATCCTGAAGTTTATATTTTGATCCTTCCATCTTTCGGTGTGATATCTAGCATTATTCCAACCTTTGCTCGTAAGCCGCTATTTGGCTACGCCTCTATGGTCTATGCAACGGGTTCGATCGCGTTCTTGTCATTTATTGTATGGGCTCACCATATGTTTACTGTAGGGATGCCGTTAGCGGGTGAACTGTTCTTTATGTTCGCCACCATGCTGATAGCTGTGCCAACAGGTGTGAAAGTATTTAACTGGATTGCAACAATGTGGCGAGGGGCAATGACATTTGAAACTCCTATGCTATTTTCACTTGGATTCATCATAATGTTCTCGATCGGTGGTTTTTCTGGTTTGATGCTTGCGTTAGCGCCTGTCGATTTCCAATATCATGATACTTACTTTGTCGTAGCACATTTCCACTACGTATTAGTTCCGGGTTCTATCTTTGCGATTATTGCCGCAGTTTACTATTGGTTACCGAAGTGGTGTGGGAATATGTATAACGAACGTTGGGGCAAGATTCATTTCTGGTTATCAACTATCTTCGTTAACTTAACCTTCTTCCCAATGCATTTTGTTGGCTTAGCGGGTATGCCGCGACGTATCCCAGATTACGCATTACAGTTCTCTGATTATAATATGTTGGCGACTGTTGGCGCATTCGGATTTGGTTTTGCCCAATTGATTTTCTTGTTCGTGGTCATTCAAGCAATACGAGGTGGAAAGAAAGCAACTAGCCAAGTCTGGGAGAATGCGGAAGGCCTGGAATGGACACTTGCCTCTCCTGCGCCATACCACAGCTTCACGACACCACCCGTGATCAAATAGTTTTTTGCTATCGTGGGAGATAGAAGCAAACAACAAAAAGCGGCTAACTTGACTGTAGCAATATTGGCAATTGCCGCTTTAATCATCTATGTCGGCTTTTATTTTTTAGTAGCAAATGGTGGAAGTTAGAACCTAATTGAAAATGCAAAAACACAGTAATAAATCTGAGAAGCTCGTTGTCAAATTAGCAGTCGTCGCATTGGCGATGTTTGGTTTTGGGTATGTCCTGGTACCACTTTACGATGTCTTCTGTGACTTAACAGGATTGCGTTTTACCGATGACGTTGCTCAACAGGTGCCCGCTGAAATTGTTGAAGATACCTCGCGCTTAGTGACAGTAGAGTTTGATGCATCGTTAAATCAATCAATGCCTTGGGACGTGGAACCTGAGGTAGTGCGTATGCAAGTTCATCCGGGCAGAGTCTATACAACGAACTACATTGCCAAGAACCCGACTCAATCTTCTATGATTGGTCGAGCAGTTCCAAGCGTGACACCTTTCGCTGCAAATCGACACCTGATCAAAACAGAGTGTTTCTGTTTTGAAAATCAGCCAATTGCTGCCGGAGAGCAAGTGTCTATGCCACTGAGTTTTATGATTAATCCAAAGCTGCCTGAAGATGTACAGGTAGTTACACTATCTTATACTTTTTTTGATACCACCAATGACACAAGCGGCACTAGCAGCATTGCGTCGTTAAATTGATTTGAAGGAATAAAAAATGGCACATGCTGAAAATTCTTATTACATACCACATGGGAGTCATTGGCCGATAGTCGCATCTATTGGTGTATGTACTTTATTTGTGGGTTTTGCCAACTTTTTAAATGGTGTTTCTTGGGCTACACCTGTGATGGTCGTTGGGTTTGCCATTGTTGTTTTCATGATGTTTGGATGGTTTGGCACAGTTATTAAAGAAAATGAAAAAGGGATGTACAACTCACAAGTAGATATGTCATTCCGCTGGGGTATGTTCTGGTTCATATTTTCTGAGGTCATGTTCTTTGCTGCTTTCTTTGGTGCTTTGTACTACGCAAGAGTTTATTCAATTCCATGGTTAAGTGGTGATGGAATTGGGATTTCAACTAATGAATTCCTATGGGAGGGCTTTGAAGGGTCATGGCCAGAAAATGCAAATGGACCGGCAAATATTGGTGGCGAGTATACACCTATGCCAGCTTGGGGCTTGCCAGCTATTAATACTGCAATATTATTAACTTCAGGTGTCACTTTGACTTGGGCGCATCATGCCTTGAAAGCAAAGCATAGAGGCCAACTAATTATCGGAATGATACTTACCATTGCTCTAGGCGCGTTCTTCATGGGGCTACAGGTAGTTGAATACATTGAAGCTTACCAGCATCTTGGTTTGACTTTGGGCTCAGGTATCTATGGCACCACTTTCTTCATGCTTACGGGCTTTCATGGTTTTCATGTAACCGTGGGAGCTATAATCCTAGCGGTTATTCTGTTTAGAATTATTGCAGGACATTTTAGCCCTGAAAGGCACTTTGCTTTTGAAGCTGCTGCTTGGTATTGGCACTTTGTAGATGTTGTCTGGTTGGGATTATTTATTTTCGTCTACATGCTGTAAATAAGGTTAGTCATAAATAAATAGGCGCTTTATCAGGCGCCTTTTTTTTGCATTAATAAATATGGGTTAACGATTAGGTATCAAGCCATGAGGTTCGATCCAACCAAACTTCGCGCCAATCATTAAAATGACAAATGCTAAGACTGATAGACCAATACGATAAGTTAAGGCGCGTACAGTTTTGTCATTTTCTTCTTTACTCACGAGCAAATAAAATAGCGCTGAGGCCAAACTTCCAACAATTAACAAAAATAAAATAACTACGATAATTTTGATTATCATGTGCGATATGTCATAAAAAATTAAACTTTAATTATAACGATAATGTCTCGTGAAATTCGAATAACTCTTAGGTTTGTACTAATTCAAATTAGCACACTCGCTGTATTAGTGCTATTTGTCTCATTAGGTTCATGGCAGTTGGAGCGTGGCAATGTAAAGCATGGAATTGAAAAATCGTTAAGTAAGGACGATACAGAGTTTGTACAAGCGTCTCTACCTTTAGCATCCTTAGCGGATTGGCGTTATAAAAATATAAAGCTGCAGGGGAATTACTTAGCAGATAAGCAGTTTCTATTAGACAATCAGATTAGAGATGGTGTTGCGGGTTATGCAGTACTAACGCCTTATTTTGTCGAACGTTCTCAAGATTGGGTTTTGGTCGACCGTGGATGGGTGCCACAAGGACACGATCGATCTTTCCTGCCCGATATTAGCCTCAACGAGACATTAAACACTATCTCAGGAAGCGTATATGTTCCCTACGATGATTCATTTAGTCTTGGCGGCATTGCAGAAGGTGAAGATAAAGGCTGGCCTCGACGAATACAATTTGTTGATTATCAGCAATTAGGCCAGCGTTTACAGTTAGAGTTACAACCCTTCACGTTACGATTAAATTCAGATGAGCCGAATGGTTATCAGCGTGATTGGCTACAAAGCCAAATGTCTGCGAGCAAACATTATGGTTACGCATTCCAATGGTATGCCATGGCACTTGCGGTACTTGTGTTGTGGTGGATTTACAGTATCAGACCTTTATTAAAGCGCACATCAAATAAATAACTATGGAAACAAATAAATCAAAGTTTGTAGGATATATGTTGTTCGCAGTCTTTTTAGTGCCGCTGTTAATTGCAATTGCTATGTATGCCATGCGCGGCGATAGTTCTCAGATTAAAACTGTCGCACATGGTGAATTGGTTCATCCCGCACAACCTATAGAAGTATTAACAGTTAAAGTTAACTCTGATGAATCATACGACCTGAGCAATCTGCAGGGGAAATGGACGTATATTTTATATCTTGATGATGCTTGCAATCTTCAATGTGAAGCAGCGTTATTTAAGATACGTCAAACTCGGTTAGCGACGGGCAGAGAAGCAACCCGAGTTCAGTCATTTATGGTGATGGGATCAAGTCGCGCTGAAATAGTCGATGAGGTTATCTTGCAACGAAACCCAAAAATTATTTTTGGACAACTAGAAGAATTAACTATCACAGATGATGTGGCAAGTAAGGAAAACCTACAGCCCAATTTAATTTATCTCATCGATCCTAATGGTAATTTAATGATGAAATACGATGATATGGCGACATCCAAAGGTATGTTAAAAGACATCAAGAAATTATTAAAACTATCTAATATCGGTTAAGCAAATGAGTGCTACGTTTAGAAATATAGTGCTTGGCACGATGCTGCTTACATTTGTAGTTATTGTACTGGGTGCTTATGTCAGGCTTTCAGATGCTGGTTTGGGATGTCCAGATTGGCCAGGCTGTTATGGAATATTATTGGGAGTACCTGACACTAGTGTCGCAATAGAAAAAGCGAATGCGGAATTTGAACGGCCGGTCGAAATTGGTAAAGCTTGGAAAGAAATGATCCACCGCTATGTGGCTGGCATTTTAGGAATCTTAATTTTTATTATTTCCATTCTTCTAATTCGAAAGGACCAAAATGGTCAAAGACATATAGTTTCTGGTGTCGCACTGTCGGCGTTTTTGATTTTCCAAGCCGCACTTGGAATGTGGACAGTAACGTTACAACTTAAGCCATTAGTCGTTATGGGTCATTTGTTAGGTGGCTTTACCTTATTTAACTTGCTGGCGTGGCAATGGCTGAGATGTCAAAAATTTAATATCAATTTGGATACACAGATAGCCAGTAAATATTTTAAATTTTCAATGCTTGCAATTGTGATACTGGCTATTCAAATTGCCCTGGGAGGCTGGGTCAGCTCCAATTACGCAGCACTGGCATGTGTTGATTTTCCAACATGTCAGCGCTCTTGGTGGCCTGAAATGGACTTCAAGAATGCATTCGTTCCATGGCGAGGTTTAGGCGTTGATTATGAATTTGGAGTCTTAGATCATCCGGCTCGTGTTGCAATTCATTATGTTCACCGAATAGGTGCTGTCGCTGTACTAATTGTGCTGGGTTTCTATTTGCATTCATTGGCAAAGAATTCTGGCGCTAATAAGAATCTGCGGGTAGTTGCATTGATAGCCACAGGATTGCTTATCATTCAGCTTATCCTTGGTTTTTCTAATGTATATTTCAAGTTGCCATTAACCCTTGCTGTGCTTCACAATGCGGTCGCTTTGCTACTCTTATTTAGCATTGTATCGACAAGCTATATGTTAAAATCATCGCATAATAATTAAACAGTCTAGTACTTGGTCAAATGGTCACGGTCAGTAATAACCCAGTAATAAATATCATCACACATTGGCGTGATTATTTAGAATTATGTAAACCAAAAGTAGTTGCGTTGATGGTATTTACTGCAATCGTTGGCATGCTTTTAGCGGATCCAGGCAATGTGCAGTTAACAACTTTATTATTCGCGACTATCGGAATCACTTTGGTCGCCAGCTCTGCGGCGGCAATCAATCATGTCGCAGATAGTCGAATCGATGCAGCCATGGATCGCACTAAAGCTCGTCCATTGCCAACTGGCGCACTGAGTAAAACATCAGTACTTATGTTTGCTACCTTAATCGGTGCATTAGGCATGTATATACTCATTGATAAAATCAATGTGCTTACTGCGCTGCTAACTTTTGGATCGTTGGTCGGTTATGCGGTGATTTATACGATGTATTTAAAGCGTGCGACTCCACAAAATATTGTCATCGGAGGTGCCGCAGGTGCGACTCCGCCATTACTTGGTTGGACAGCGGTTACAGGTCAAGTTGATGCAGATGGTCTGCTATTATTTTTAATTATTTTTACTTGGACGCCACCTCATTTTTGGGCGTTAGCTATTTATCGCAAAGATGAGTACGCTAAAGTTGATATACCAATGCTGCCAGTGACGCATGGCGAAGACTTCACACGCTTACAAATTACTTTGTATACAGTGTTGATGAGTGTGATAACCATATTTCCATACCTAACTGGCATGTCAGGCATGCTTTACTTGGTAAGTGCTATTTTGCTAAATATGGGATTCTTGTATTACGCGATAGGTTTGCAGATTACAAAAAGTAAATCGAAGGCAATTGGTACCTTCGTTTACTCAATTATTTACCTAATGCTATTATTTGCAGTGTTATTAGTGGATCGTTATCTGCCGCTATTAAGCAGCTAAGCTCGCTTGAAGTTTCTTCATAGCGTTACTTTCTAGTTGGCGAATTCTTTCGGCAGAAACACCATATTTGTCTGCAAGTTCATGTAAAGTTGTTTTGTCTTCACTTAACCAGCGTGCTTCAATTATTTCGCGGCTGCGCTCATCTAAGATTTTCATACCTGAAGCCAATTTAGTTAATTGATGCTCAGCATGATCATCCTTTTCTAAAGTGGTTTCCGGGCTATCTGTTTCATTTGCAAGATATGCCACAGGCGCGGAAATATTGTCATCATCGTCTGCATGAGCCGGGGCATCATAGCCTAAGTCTTGGCCATTTAGGCGAGACTCCATCTCCATGACTTCACTAGGTTTTACTCCTAGATCTTCAGCGACTGCTTTGACCTCGGCCTGATTTAACCAGCCAAGACGAGCTTTTTTACTGCGTAAATTGAAGAACAATTTTCTCTGGGCTTTAGTAGTTGCCACTTTCACAATACGCCAGTTGCGTAAAATGAACTCATGCATTTCAGCTCGTATCCAGTGCACAGCAAAGGAAACAAGACGCACGTTTAGGGTCGGATCAAAGCGTTTTACAGCTTTCATCAAGCCGATATTTCCTTCCTGAATTAAATCAGATAGGGCGAGACCGTAACCGTTATAACCACGAGCTACTTGCACCACAAAACGTAAGTGATGGGTAATAAGTTTTCTAGCTGCCTCTAAATCCTGATGATCACGAAGGCGTATAGCCAAATCCCGTTCTTCATCAACGGATAGAATGGGTAATTGGTAAGCCGCATTGATATAGGCATCCAGTGACCCAGCTGTTACTGTGAGGTCATGAGGTTGTCTGATAGCAATAGTGTTTGTCATAGAAGAGGCCCTCCGTTTCATATTTATATTTTAGCACTCAAGATCTTAGAGTGCTAACGGGTGTAATGGTTCATTTGTCTACTAATTTTCAGGCTTCATTCAGCTTATCGACGATACTTGCCCACAGAACCATGAGCCTATGGAGCAAGATAAGCTATTACAGTATGTTTCAACCGTTCGCCCAACTAGAGGAAAGGGTGGTCGAATTACGATTAGACCTGTACTGACAAGATCATTATTACATCAGTACAAATTGGCCAAGGAATGGCCACATCGTAATTCTCCGATTCAATAAGGAAATTTCGATTTATTTAAGGAAGAATTAAGAGAGTCTTTATGCCGGGAGTACAAGTAAGTAAAGCAGACCTTGCTCATATCTTTGGAGTAGATCAGCCCACTATCGATGTTTGGCTTGAAAAAGGATTGCCTCATATTAAGAAAAGGATTCAAGATAATGAGCGTCAGTCCATGACTAAAGAATTGATCTTTGATACTGCTGATGCCATTAACTGGAGACTAACTGTCCCCAACTTATCAGAAGATTGGTAATTTAATTAATCAACTTAATCCTCTGATTCGCTGCAAGTGAAGCAGCTACAATTCCAATCAATCCCCCCAAGATAATTATTGTTAGGGCCAATAGAAAAGGCAGTGAGCTGATTTTATAGTCGCTATCAAAAAGATTTGTTAAATCCATTAAAGCTAAATTAATTAGCCAAGCACTTGCTGTCACAATAATCACAGCTAACCCTGATCCAGTTAGCCCAAGCAATCCACCGAAATACATAAAAGGTCTTCGAGCATAGGCATCACTTGCACCGATTAATTTAATGATTTCAATTTCGGATTGACGACTTGATATCTCCCAGCGAATAACGTTGATAATTATCAATGCAACAGTAAATATAAGTAAGCCACTAACAATCCATTGTATGCGTAAAATCACTTTTGCAAATGCTCGCAAGCGTTCAAACCAAATCAAATCAAACTGTACGTGCTGCACTTCAGATAGCGTTTTAAGTGTATTTGTTAAAGCCTGTATATCTGTCTCTAGTTTAGGGGCAATAACTATGATATGTGGAAGTGGATTGCCTCCTACCGTATCTGGGAATAAATTGAAATTCGATTCTTGCTTGAACTTCTCTAAGACCTCATCTCTATCAATTATTTTAATATTATCGATTTCATTTTGTTGAGATATATTATCCGCAATCATTTTGGCATCTTTAAAAGAAACATCCTCTTTTAAAAATAAAGTAATTTGTCTATCACTATCCCACTGACTAGTTAATTGTTCAACACTTGAAAACAGAATATAAATGCTCATCGGAATTGCAAATGCTATTGCTATTAATAATGTAGTAAATAAAAATGAAACAGGATTTTCAATTGCTTTAGCAAGGCTTGTTGAAGCACTTTCTTTATGGCTATTTATCCAGAGTGTTAGTTTGCTCATGCGGCTTAATGGCTGATTCTTCCATTTTGCAGGTGTAAAACATTTTTACCGATGCGTTCAATTAAGTCATGATCATGGCTAGCAATTAAGGTGGTGACGCCTACTTGATTGAAGTCCAGAAATAACTGCATGATATCGCTGGATAGTTCTGGATCGAGGTTACCAGTGGGTTCATCAGCCAGTAAGATTTTAGGTCTATGCACAATAGCACGTGCAATACCAACGCGTTGTTGCTCACCACCGGAAAGAGAGATTGTTTTAGATTTTTCTTTATTCAGCAAATTAACTTTATCTAGTGCAGCTCTGACTCTTTTAGGTATGTCTCTAGAGCTGAAACCATTAATACGTAAAGGTAGGGCAATATTCTCAAAAACATTTCTGTCATTTAATAGTCGGTGATCTTGAAATACCAATCCCATTTGCGAACGAAATTTTGAAACATTATTGCGACTAAGCTTTGTAATATTTCTCTCATTGAAATAGAGTTTTCCCCTGGTTGGCGTTTCAACCAAGGCAATTATTTTTAATAAAGTACTTTTGCCTGAACCTGATGGACCGGTTAAGAATGCCATGCCACCTTGATCGAGTTGTAAGTCAATATTCGCTAGGACTTCGCCACTATCTGGAAAACGTTTAGAAATGTTTTGCAATCGAATCATGAGCTAAGAGATTAATTCTCCTCCGATTAATGCGGTTGCAAACTCATTCGCGTCGAATACTTGTAAGTCTTCAATTTTTTCTCCAACACCAATATAGCGAATCGGCAAGCCCAAACGATCAGCAATGGCTAACACAACTCCACCTTTTGCAGTACCATCGAGTTTAGTAATGCATAAACCTGTCACTTGCATGGCTTGATGAAATTCTTCAGCTTGACACAAAGCATTCTGACCCATGCTTGCATCTAGTACTAATAAGATTTCATGAGGTGCGTCTTGATTAAGTTTACTCATCACTCGTTTAACTTTTTGTAACTCAGTCATTAAATCACCTTGCGTATGTAGACGCCCAGCTGTATCTGCAATCAGCACATCAATTCCTCGAGCAATTGCGGATTCTAATCCGTCGTAGACAACAGATGCACTGTCAGCGCCAGTTGATTGAGAAACCACAGGAATATCATTTCTTTCGCCCCAAGTAATTAATTGCTCTACCGCCGCTGCGCGGAATGTATCCCCAGCCGCTAGCATGACTGATTTACGATTTTTCTTTAAACGCCTTGCCAGCTTACCGATAGTAGTCGTTTTACCTGCACCGTTTACACCGACGACTAAAATTGAAAAGGGCTTAATACGACCGAGTAACATTGGTTTATTACAGGGCTCTAGGATTTTAAATATGCACTCTTTTAACAGGGATAAGATATTAACTGATGGATTGTTTACTGATTTAATTTCTTCTCGTAATTGGGAGATCATTTTTTGTGTGGTCTCAATACCTACATCTGCCATTAGTAAACCATCTTCTAATTCAGTGATAATTTCTTCCACAGATTTTGAGCTGTCGATTTCGAATTCCTGAAGCTCGCTAGTTACCATCCCACTGGTCTTGGACAAACCCTGTTTGAGTCGATCAAATAAGTTATTTTCAGTCATGAAGTCTAAGTAATAGTATGATTGATATGCTAAGGTACTTGAACAAATAAGACATTAAGTTGTCGTATCACTTCTAAATACAAGTATATCTGCCCAGTCAATGAATAAAACAATCTTAGCAATAAAAATCACCTTAATTTATTTTTTGTTGTCGGCTACCAGTCTAGCTACTGTCCATGAAAAAACATTGTCTAATGGATTAAAAGTCATTATAAAAGAAGATCATCGAGCACCAGTCGCGACTGCTCAAGTATGGTACAAAGTTGGTTCTGCAGACGAATACGGAGGTATCACAGGAGTGTCTCATGCTCTTGAGCATATGATGTTTAAGGGCACGCCTAAATATCCTCTCGGACAATTTAATGAAATTCTTGCCAAAGCAGGCGCACGTGACAATGCCTTTACCAGTCGAGATTACACTGGCTATTACCAATTATTTGAAGCATCGAAATTAGAAATCAGCTTTGAACTTGAATCAGATCGCATGGCTCATGTGACATTGGATGCAGAAGAGTTTCTAAAGGAATTAGAAGTTGTAAAAGAAGAACGACGCCTACGCACCGAAGATAATCCAAATAGCCTAACTTATGAGCAGCTCAATGCTATTGCTTATTTTAATAGTCCTTACCGGCAACCGGTCATTGGCTGGATGGATGATATCGTCAGTATGAAAGTTGAAGATCTGCGCGAATGGTACGATGCATGGTACTCACCCAGCAATGCTACCTTAGTAGTGGTTGGAGATGTTAATGCGAAAGATGTATTTGCACTTGCTGAAAAATATTATGGTGTGATTCCCAAGCGCGCGGTTGAAATTCCTAAACCAAGACTAGATCCACAGCAGGTCGGCGAGCGACGTATAGAAGTAAAAGCTGTTGCGAAACTACCGTATATTTTACTCGGCTATAAAGTTCCCTCATTAGTAACGGTTGAAAACAAACAAGAAGCTTATGCTTTGCAGATTCTTGCTGGTATTTTAGATGGTGGCCGCAGTTCAAGGCTAAGTAAACATTTGGTGCGTGATCAAGAAATTGCTGCAAGTGCTGGGGCGGGTTATAGCATGTATACAGAAAGAGATAATCTATTTTTATTTGATGGCACCCCTAATGCAGATCATACAGTAGAAGAATTAGAACAAGCGTTATACCAAGAAATAGATAAGATAAAAAATGAATTAATAAGCGATGAAGAACTCGAGCGAGTGAAAGCACAAGTCATTGCAAGTGAAATTTATCAGCAGGATTCGATACAAACTCAAGCCAGAATAATTGGTGTATTAGAATCCATTGGTTTAAGTTGGCAAATAATGGAAACATATACAGATAATATTCAAAAAGTCACAGCAAATGATGTGCTTGAAGTTGCTAATAAGTACTTAATTGATGAGACCAGAACTGTTGCTGTACTTGTACCCATCGATACTGCATCAGTTAAAAAATAGATCATTTTTAAATAGAACTGAAATAAACTCTTATGATTATTAGAACACTATTAATTATTTTAGCGGTTAATGTTTTCTCATTAGCATATGCATTACCTGATATTGAAACGTGGAATACAAAGCATGGCATAAAGGTGATGTATGTACAGGCGACTGAATTACC
>JBCDBX010000039.1:0-17239 GCA_039182865.1 Pseudomonadota bacterium | reverse complement strand
ACCACGATAGCTATAATTGAGAGCGGTAATAGTATCATTCCCAAGTGAAGAACATTAAATGAGAATTCAAAACCAAAAATTGTGTAGAAAACACGATACATTAAATAGAGTGCAACTTTCGTTGCGGTCGCAGCAAGGAATATGCTGACTACGGAAGGTGCGTGGCTATATGCGTTAGGCAGCCAATAATGCAATGGATATAAAGCCAACTTTAGGCAAATGCCGACAGTGAAAAATGCAAACGCAGCATGAACACTTCTAAAACCATCAACCTGGGGAAGAAGATGACGAAGATCCATCATATTTAAGGTGCCAGTTTGCATATAAAGCAAACCAATCCCAATCAATATGAATGTGGCACCGATTGTTCCCATGATTAAGTATTCATAGGCAGCCGTTAGTGCTTTTCGATTGTCTCCCATTGCAATAAGTGAGTAAGCCGATAGCGATGAGATCTCTAAAAACACAAATACATTGAATGCATCACCCGTCGAGACTATGCCCAATAATCCGGCCATGCAGAGCAAAAAAGCAGTATAAAATAAGGCATGTTTCTCTGCTGGAATCTCTGTCTCTACAAGCGCGCGTGAAGCTAGTAGCGTCACGAAGCTGATAGACGAAACGATGATTAAAACAAAAGAGCTAAGTACATCGACACGGTATTCAATTCCCCAGGGAGGTTCCCATCCACCTAACTCATAACTTATAACACCCAAGTGATGTGTTTGAATGACTAAAAAAATTGAAACAAGAAAAGTAAAACCACTAATGACTGTGGCAAATAGCCAACTAATTTTGCCTTTCGGCAATAGGCTACAAAGTGGGGCGGCAATTAAAGGAATAATTACCTGTAAGATTGGGTATTGCGCTGCAATCACTCTTGTTCAGATTCCAATTCGATTTTTTCTATTTCTTTTTCATCTACGGATTGATAGCGGCGACTTATGCTCACGACTAATGCTAGCCCCACTGCTGTGGTTGCAACGCTCACAACGATGGCAGTTAGTATCAGTACTTGAGGTAGCGGGTTGGCATACAAAGTATAACCTTCTGCAATAATTGGAGCAGTTCCGCCATCGACTGCACCTATCGAAATAAACAAAATAAATACAGATGTTTGAAAAATATTTAAACCAACTAATTTTTTAAATAAATTTGTGTGATCAATGACAATGAATAAACCGAGCATCATTAAAATGATACTGACCCAATAATTATAATAATTCGAAATGAGTTCTAGCATTGTTAGTCTTTATACTTAGAAAAAGTATAAAAAATTGCAATGATAACGGTAGCTACTGTGATACCTACGCCTGCTTCAATCAGCAAAATACCCCAAAGTTGGCCTGTTATGGGGTCTTCGGCTAAAGCATCATAATCTAAAAAATTACCACCCAGTAGCATGCTAGCAATACCTACGCCGCCATAAAGTAACACTCCAATAGCAGCTAAGACTTTTGCAAGTCCTAAAGAAAGTACATTTTCCGCTTTTTTATCGCCATGTAAGATAGCAAATAAAATAATAGCGCTAGCAAAGATGACACCTGCCTGAAAACCACCACCTGGGCTGTATTCTCCGTGGAATTGAACATATAAAGCAAATAACATAATTGCTGGAAGTAAGAAGTGACTAATTTCACGTAATATTGGATTTCTTCTCATAATTAAATACCTAAGAGTTTCCTTCTCCAGATGATCCTTTTTTACGCCCCAGTAATAACAACACGGCGATTAAAGCTGTGAACACAACCACAACTTCACCAAATGTGTCGTAACCTCTGTAACTGGATAGCACAGCTGTAACTACATTCGGGATGCCTATTTCAGTTTCAGCTTGGGACAAATATCGCGGCGCAACATGTTGTTGCACAGGCGCATCTGGAGCTCCAAATGGCGGCATATCTGTAGTGGAATATAGTAAACCTGCACCTGTCACTACCACGACAAAAATCGCTATCCAATGATTCTTACGTGTCAGTGTTTGATGCTTTCCAGTGATAGCAAATGCGCTTAAAAACAATACTGTCGAGATAACTGCGCCAACCGCAGCTTCAGTAAAAGCCACATCGGGTGCATCAAGAATGATAAATAATGTTGCAGAGATAAGACTATAAATGCCACTTAACATGACAACAGATAAAATGCTGCGCATTGTAACAATCGCAATAGCCGTCACTCCTAACAAGCTAGCAAAAAATATGAAAGTTAAGTGTTCGATGATGAATCCTTATTGGATATTAGATTTGAATCCTTCAAAAATATGGTCGCCATTAGTGCATGAATTGCAGTTGGACCTGCCAACATCAGAAAAATTAAAACTAAAACAAGCTTCGCAGCGACGAGAGTAAAACCCGCTTTTAAGATTAAACCTGTCAATAACATGATAGCGCCACCACTATCCAACAAACTTGCTGAATGAGCACGCGTGATAAAAGATGGCATCTTCAAGATGCCAAATGCACCAATTAGGCAAAAAACGATACCACCAATAATAAAAATTGCACTGACGACATCAATAATAGCTTCCACTAGGCATCCTCTTCTTCGTTATGACCTAGATCATCAAACCTATATAACTTCAATATTGCCATCGTTGCTATGAAGTTCACCAAGGAATAACCCAAGGCAATATCGACAAAATCAAATCTCTCGACATAAAAGCCAAGCACACAAATCAACAACACAATGGCTGTGCCAAAATTATTCACGGTAAGGATTCGGTCAAATAATGTTGGGCCGCGCCACGCGCGGATGATGATCATAACCAACGATACTAGAAGCGCAAACAATGCAGCAGTTATCAATTGATCCCCCTTTCAATTTTGCTGACTTTTTTATCGATGTCTCCATCGATAATGCCTTGAGCAGTGTGATCGGTTAATGCATGTACCAAAAGTCCTTCTTCATCGTATTTAATGCTAATAGTGCCGGGAGTGAGCGTAATGCTATTGGCATGTAAGGCAATGCCAGTATTAGTTTTTTGGCTTGGTTTGATATTGATGCTCTGAGGCTGAATGCTATTCGGATTGCTGCTCAAAACTTTCTTGGCTAGATAAAAGTTAGACAATATGATTTCTTTAAACAGCCACGGCAGATAGAAAGGCATGCGTAAAACAAAGTCGAGCCGCTCGTTATTACTTAGATAGACTCTCATTTTGATTGAGATAATAGTGACTAGCACACAAGAGAATACTCCAAGCAGTAATAAGTTTGTCTTAAGATAACCCGATAACACAAACCATATTATGGCTAAGCTAAAAAAACTAATTATGAATGTTTTCATAGAGCTGAGAAGTAGAAACCTAGTAGGTTAAACATAACGCATGCTGATGACATTTTACAGATTTTTTGCATTACTTTTAAAACAATCTTGCAGACCTAATTCTAAAGTTGGAAATTTTAATGTTACATTCAGTATTGACTTCATTTTATTGATGGAAAGTCGACGAGATTCATTAATAAATGAGAGCATACCTGGCGATAGCTTCTCTTCAGCTTGAGCAAGCGGAACGCATGGAGGACGGGGAAGCTTTGCCTTATCCGCTAACTGATAAAAGTAATCAGACATCGATGTGGGATGTCCATCGGCGACATTGAAAATTTCATTAGTGGTTTCGGTCGTCATAGCCGCCATACTAACCGAGGCTAAATCAAGCGCATGAATACGATTACTGTAAGGGGCTTCTTCAGGACATACAACAGTGACAGTTTTGAGACGTTCTATTGGTAGTCTCTCTGGGCCATATATGCCACCGACGCGTAAAATATTATATTCGCAATGATGAGTTTGACAGAACTTAACCAGTGATTGCTCAGCATAAGCACGCCGTTTTGCACGCTCAGTCATGGGTGCTAGCGGAAATGTTTCATCCACCCATTCACCATTACAGTCGCCATAAACCCCAGATGTGCTGATATAAACAATTCGTCTTGGGATAGCTGTCTCGCAAAGTTTCAAAAAATAATCGATGCGATGATCGCATAAATCCGAATTACTCGGGGGTGCGAAATAGTAGATATCATTTGCATCAAGGAGAACATCTGAGGGTAACGTTTGTTTGATGTCTAAATCTAACAAAGAGCCCTGGAAATTAAGCTGACTGAGTTTATCCAGGCTGGATTGAGTTTTAACAACCCCAATAAATTCAGTATTAGAATAAGATAATAACTTACATAGTTGGCGGCCAACTTGACCACAACCCATGATGATGGATGACACTTTAAATTTTAGATCTAGCGATGCGTCGCAATATGCAAGCCCTTTCTAGCACATCTTTGCGCTTCAGAGGGTTCATTCAATTGCTCATGCATATCGGCAAGCTCGGCGTAAGTTGCCGCAAGTGGTCTGCGACTAAGGCTAGACTCTAAATAATTCTTAGCTTTGCCCCACAATTTTTGTGTCTTACTCAAGCGCCCTAATGTTAACAGTAGACCAGCACTATCTTTATGTCTATCTAGCCATGATTCCGCAAGCTTGATGCGTTGATCTACATTATCAATATTTAATAAGCCAAATTCGATAACTAAAGTTTCATCCCATTCTTTATCAAGTTGCATGGCAATGATTTGTTCCGCAAGTGAATCCTGATGATGTTTTACCAAGGCATGAATATAGCTATGCATTAAAGTAGAGTTAGCTTGCATTGAGCCATAATAAATTTTCCACATATCAGCTAATGCTTTTTCGTCCGCGACAGTATCATAGTGGTTTACTAGCCATTCAACGCAGTAAGCAATCGTTTCTTTAACACGCTTTGATTTGTTTGCATGTGTCAGTAGTTTTGGAAGAATTTCTTCAAGCTTATCGCAATTTGCAGTATCCGCATACGCTAGCGCTAGTGTATTCATGTTGCAAACATGAGAAGTTGATTCATTTCGCAGGATTGAAATAGCTTGATCAGGATTGCCATCATCAACACTGAATTCAGCTTGTAGGATATTTGCTAGCTCTTGACCCTCATTCAAATTACGCAGGCTACTAATGTGCGCATCACGAGTATCGGTTTGACCTGCGTTATGTGCGCATATCGCGGTAAACAAATGTTGGCCACGTTTAATTGGACTTTTTTTAATATGATGAGTGACGCTTTTCATTGCATCCTCCCATTTATATTGGCTGTAATTTATTACAGAAGACTCCAGTCCTTGCATTATCTCCAAGTTATTTCTTTGTTGGCGTCTTGCGCTCACACGCATCGGCCAACGTGAGAGGCTGCCTAAGATCCTAAGAATGATGTACAAGATCACAAAAAAAGCGACGGCCGCAAAATAGAATTTCACAAGTGTGACTTCAACTGTTGTATCGCCATAACTAAATACAGCGAATCCAGGCTCGTGCATTACAACCATGCCTATGCCAGCAATTATTAAGCCAGCAATTAAGATGAGAGATAATAACTTAATCATTGTTGTGTCCTTGCCTTCTCTATGTACTTAGCTAATAGAAGCGACGGCTGGGATATGTCAGGTAGAACAGGGCTTATATCAATTTTATTCAATTCTTTGATTTCATTGATTAACTGAGATTTATTAGTAAATTCATCATTATTTTCTAACCATGCTATGGCTGCATTGAGTTGCTGGTGATAAGAGTTATCATCTCTAGTACTGACAGAATATTTGGCTGCAAGTAACTTTGTGCGTAAAAATTCATAAGCACGTTTCTTTTCTTGTTGTTCAATGAATACAGCAACTTTGTGTTCGCCACGTGTTACTTCAATTGATTCATTGATATAGGTTTTAGTCTTTTCGTATAAATTGACAACAAATGTCTTAGTGGTTTGCCAAATGTTTTCATAATTCCATACAAACTTTTCAGACTTCTCCGTAATTTGTGTCTCTGCAGAGCTTATAGATTCTGTCGGTTGTTTGGTCGCAACAGTTTTTGCTTGACTAATTAAGCCTGTTTTTAGATGTGCGATAGTGTTATCTAATTCCAATTGAATGCCCACATAATCTGGTAAGGGGAAGTTATTTAGGGCTTGGATTTGTTTGGAAATAGAAGTTCGAATTGGAATCAAACGAACATCGTTAATTTCATTCAAGCCAGTATCAGCCGCTTTAAGGCCTGCTTGTGCACTTGTAATGTCACGATCTAACAACAATCGATATTGAGACATACGTAATATATGTTCTACTTCGTTTAAGCGCCACTCAGTTTGTCCACGGCTGACTAAATCCCTGGTTTTATCAAGAATAGCCTGCGCTTGTTTTTGATCTTCTTGTATAACTTTGACTGAATCTTGGAGATCTTTTAACTTATTGGTGCCGTCTTCAACTTTCTTGTTTATATCTCGAGACAGTTTTTGGAAGCGTGGGTTTTCATCCACCGTGCTTAAGGCATGTTTTAGTGACTGACGTTCGACTTCAGCTGATCTTAATGTTTGTTCAATTTTTTGCCAATAATAGTATCCTGCGCCTATGCCACCGACGGCAATAATAAAAGTCAGAAAAACAAAAAACCCCAGAACCGCCCCTCCAGTTTTTTGCGCATTTTTATTAGCAACCGGTTTATTTGCTTTGGGCGAGTCACCCTTAGTACTCATTATTATTCTCCAATCTTATTCTCTCATTCCATTTATTACTTATGGGACCCACTGTGTTATGGCATCAAGGAAATCCATGTCCGATGGGGAGGTCGCTATTATAGGCAATTTTTCGAAGCCGAGAGATGATACTTTTTGACCAATTTTGGGGTGCCCCACCATCGTTTGGCATTTAAATAGCTCCTGAAATCGTTCGATCGGTGCGAGAGCCAGGAAATTTACTGCACTTTGGCTGCTAGTGAATAAAATTAGATCAATTGAATTTGGTAAGGTCGTTAGTTCGTCTTTGGCGGGTATAACTCGTTGATATACATCCAGAGAATGAACATCAGCGCCGCGCTCGCGCAGAATATCTTTGAGATAGGGTCGTCCTCCGACGCCTTTAACGATCAATATGTTTTTATCACTCACTTTTTGGAGACCATCGGTTGCAAGTAGGCCTTCACTATCAAATTGATCATTCGGCGTAATCACTTCTTCAACGCCATGCGCGTGCAGTGCTTTAGCGGTGGATTCTCCTACGGCTGCAATTATGCGTTTTGTCATCGCTTGATTTAATAGATTCGGAATTGCTTGAATCCCAAAATCAACCGCATTTGGACTAATAAAAATTATGATATCGATGTCATCTAACAACGATGGGATTGATTCAACCGCTAGAGGTGTAATTTTTATACAGGGAAAAAGAGTGGCATTTGCACCTAATTTGCTGAGTTCTTGATGTAAATAAGTAGCCTGATGGGCGGGACGAGTAATGACAATGGATAAGCCCGAAAGTGAAGAGGCCATATTAAGGCTGAGTGCTTGCAATCAGTTGTTCTGCGCCTTGTTGCTTGAGCTGTTCGACGACTTGAGCACTGATAGTTTCGAGTTCTTGAGGTAATCCTGTATTTTCAGCATAGATTAGCTGACTACCGTCTATAGCTCCAACAAGCGCTTTGAGTGTTAACTTATTATTGGCTTCTATTGCATGAGCAGCAATTGGCAAATGACAATTTGCCGATAAAGCAGTACTGATTTTGCGCTCCGCCGTGACGCAGCGTGCAGTAACGGTATGATGCAGCGCTGCTAAAACAGACTTGGTTTGTTTATCATCATTACGGCATTCAATACCAATGGCTCCTTGACCAATTGCTGGCAAGCTGGTCTCCACATCTAGATAACTCGCAATTCTTTTGCTAAATCCTAAGCGCTTGAGTCCCGCACTTGCGAGTATGATGGCGTCGTATTGTTGATCATCTAACTTAGATAAGCGCGTATTTACATTTCCGCGCAAAGGTTGAATGTTAAGGTCATTACGTGCGGCATATAATTGACAAGCGCGGCGTGTGCTCGAAGTGCCAACAACAGCTTTATTTGGTAAATCTAAAAAATTTTTATAGTCAGTAGAAACAAATGCATCGCGTGGATCTTCACGTTCCAAAATAGCATGGATACCTAGTGATTCAGGTAGTTCAAAAGGGACATCTTTCATTGAGTGAACTGCGATATCAGCAGTTTTATTCAATAAGCATTGTTCTAATTCTTTAACAAACAGACCTTTGCCACCTGCGGAAGCAAGAGAGGCTTGTAAAAAGCGATCTCCTTCAGTTGTCATACCAATAATTTCGACGTCAACATGAGTATGATGCTCTTTAAGTAAACGAGCAACTTCATTGGCTTGCCACAAAGCAAGTTGGCTTTCACGAGTAGCAATACGAATTTTAAAGGGATCAGAGCCCTTTAAATGTGAGGAAGGCATTAAAGTTAATCTTTGTTGCTGTCGCTAAAGGGCGTAAGCCCTTCAGAGATTACCTGAATTTCAGGAACTTGCGCACTTCTGCGACATGACGACGACTGATTTCCAGCTTATCGTCTATCTCTTTGAAGGTGACGACAAAGCGGCCGTCGATATTTTTTTCCATGCCTGTGACGTATTGAGTACTCACAAGTGCATTGCGATGAATTCTAATCAAACGATCTTCAAATTCTTGTTCAAGATTCTTCAAGGCATCTTCAATCAATACTTCACCACCCAAATGACGCACAGTAATGTACTTTTGGTCAGCTTGGAAATAGACAATTTCATCGACAGGGATTAATTCAAGATTGCCACGAATGCGTGCGCAAATATGACTACGACCCGTGTTATTGGTTTCGATATTTAACGCGGCAATTTGTGCCTTAGTCAACTTGCGTGCTTTGGCTAGAGATTTTTCCAGCTTTTCTTGGCGAATCGGCTTAACTAAATAATCCACTGCATTGGCATCATAAGCCTCTAATGCATGTTCACTATAAGCAGTGGTAAATATTATCGCAGGAGGTTCTTCCATTTCACTTAAGTGGCGCGCAGCTTCTAGTCCATCCATTCCTGGCATACGGATGTCCATGAGTACAACATCTGGATGTGAATCTTGGACCATGCGTACTGCTTCCAAGCCATTGGTTGCTTGGCCGCTCGCTTCCATGCTGTCTATCGAAGATAACATATGATTTAAACGGTCACGTGCTGGTGCTTCGTCATCCACAATTAATACTTTCATTTCATTTGCCCCTAGTTGGTTCGCCATTATGATTGAGCCTCGATCGGTATGTTAAAACTTACAGAATAGTTCTCGTCAGATTCATGAATTGTCATTTTGGATCGATCACCGTAAGCGAGTTGTAGCCGCTGGCGGATATTATCTTGAGCCATTTGATTTCCTGAGCGTCGCGGATCACGTTCCCGAGGTTTCGGGTTAGTGATGGTGAACGATAGTTCTTGTTCCGAATTATTGATTTCAATTTTGACCGTACCGCCTGTCGTCAGTGGTTCCACACCATGATATATCGCATTTTCTACCAAAGGTTGCAAGATTAATGCGGGTACGAGTGTGCTTAAACTGAGATTTTCTTGCAATTTTAAATCAATATGCAAGCGATCACCCAATCTTAAGCCTTCAATGTTGATGTAACGCTTAGTAAATTCCAGTTCTTCACGCAGTGTGACGGTGTCCTGATGGCCTAGTGATGCACGAAAAAGATCTGCCAAATCTTCGACGGCTTGTTCTGCCTTGTATGGGTCAGTGTGAGTAAGGCTGGCAATCGTATTCATGCTGTTAAATAAGAAGTGAGGTCGAATTCGGGCCTGCAAGGCTTGAATTCGGGAGCGTGCCTCAGTTTGTATATTTGATTTCCATTGGTGTTGGACGTAAAAATAGCGCAGAGCAACCGCACTCACGATAGCACTGATAGCAAGATTACGAATCAAAAAGTCGTTAAAAAAAATTGATTCGCTAATGGCTATTGAGTTGGTCGCAAAGGGTGTTGCGACAATCGCCAGGAGAGAAATCAGAATTGTGATCATTAAGCTTAGTCCATAGGCTAAGAAGGCCGATGTGATGGGACGCATTTTGTCTAAAAATCCACGACAAATGCATAAAATTAGAATATTTCCAAATGCGATCCAAATAGTAAATAGCGACATCATGGATAATCTCACCCAAAAATCTTCACCGGGGCGAGAAGAGGAAAGCGCCAAAACTATTGCAAGTAATATGGCGCCTAATACCATTAAAAAAATGACTCTGGCATTGCAAAAGTCAGGTAAGAAGCCAGAAGGCTGTCTAACTTGAGGGTGATGTGTCGTTGATGATGGCATGTATTCAGTCAATTATTGAGTTGTAGCGACAGATTACGCACAAACGTCGATTCATGTGCAAAGGTCTCTTATACTGTATATATATTTACGTACTTTAAATGAACTAGACACTATGTCCAATATTAAAAATAAACCTTGGAGCGGACGTTTTACAGAGTCTACTGATGCTTTTGTCGAGGAATTTACGGCATCCGTTACGTTTGATCAACGACTGTATGCGCAAGACATACAAGGTTCGCAGGCGCATGCACGCATGTTGGCAAAGATTAATATGCTGACATCAGATGAATGTGAAGCGATTGTCACTGCTTTGGATGAAATAAAAAATGAGATAGAAGCAGGTGAGTTTGATTGGCGTGTTGATCTAGAAGATGTGCACATGAATATCGAGTCTCGTTTGGTAGAAAAAATTGGTGAACCAGGTAAGAAATTACATACTGGGCGTTCACGTAACGATCAAGTGGCGACTGATATACGTTTATATCTGCTTGAGCAAATAGATTTAATTGATGCAGAAATGCAGCGTATGCAATACGCGATCTTGAACCTAGCAGAACAAGAAATTGATACATTGATGCCAGGCTTTACCCATTTACAAGTAGCACAAGTTATTACTGTTGGGCATCATTTAATGGCTTGGTTTGAAATGATAAGTCGTGATCGTGGGCGTCTTGCAGATTGCAAAAAACGTGTAAATATAATGCCATTAGGTTCGGCTGCACTCGCAGGCACTGCATTTCCTTTAGACCGTCAATTTGTTGCCGAGCAGCTTGGTTTTGATTTCGTTTCTAATAATTCATTAGATGCTGTGAGTGATCGTGATTTTGCCATTGAGTTTTGTTCATTTGCATCAATATTGCTAATGCATTTATCCCGCATGTCAGAAGAACTTGTGTTATGGGCTTCTCAGCAATTTGAATTTATCGAATTGCCTGATAGTTTTTGCACGGGCTCATCCATCATGCCGCAAAAGAAAAATCCTGATGTACCAGAATTAGTGCGTGGTAAAAGCGGACGAGTGTTTGGTAATTTAATGTCTATGCTCACATTAATGAAGTCACAAGTGTTGGCTTACAATAAAGATAACCAAGAAGATAAGGAACCTCTGTTTGATACAATTGATACCGTGCGCGGGAGTGTGCGAGTATTTGCGGATATGATTCCTAGCCTTGTCTTTAAGCGTGATAATCTTGCTCAAGCGGTTAACAAAGGTTATGCCACCGCAACTGATTTAGCGGATTACTTGGTCTCAAAAGATATTGCTTTTCGTGACGCGCATGAAGTAGTAGGTCAAGCAGTGCGCATGGCGATAGATGAAAATAAAGAATTAACTCAGCTCTCTCTTGAGCAGTACCAATCATTGTGTGAAGTGATCACTGAAGAAGTTTTTATAGTGCTTCAAACCAAAGGATCTGTCGAATCAAAAAATATTGTCGGTGGGACTAGTCCTCAACAAGTTAAACAGCAAATTGTTCAAGCAAGAAAAGCCATTAAGAACTGAAACATTTCAGTATATACGCGCGAATATCTTTAATTTCATCCATGCATAATTGGTGCGCCATCGGATAGCTATGCCATTCAGTTTTGATACCAGCGTTGGAAAGCACCTCTTTGGCTAATTCCGCAATATAGATAGGTAATATTTCATCATGAATGCCATGCGCCATGAAGATTTTATGCTTAGGTATTCGCTTTGCTTGTGCTAGCTTGTCGCGTAAAGGTAGGTAAGTCGATAACGCAATTAAGCCTCCGAATTCTAAGCTACCATGTAGTAAAGTATGAAATGCTAGGGCGCCTCCCTGTGAAAAACCCGCTAATAGTATTTTGTGGGATTCTAGGTGTGAAAATTTCGAGCTTATCAAGGCTTCAAGCGCCAACATCGATTCATTGATACCTGTTTCATCTTCTTTGGCATCGATGCTTAATTTATAAATGTCATACCATGAACGCATACTCATACCTTGATTAAGCGTCACTGGCTGAACAGGTGCATGAGGAAAAACGAAATGAACGCTCATATCATCAGGCAACTCGAGTTGCTGAACGATAGGTTTAAAATCAAAACCATCTGCACCTAAACCATGTAACCATATAATGGCGCTATCTGGATTTGATCCATGAATTTCTTCTATAAAGTCTAATGTCTTCATTATTGTGTTACTTAAGGCAATAGGTCGTTATAATGCGCCTAAATTTATTATTGAACAGGTAATTAATCTTGAGCCGTATCTCTCTAATTATAAGTCTATTCGTTTGCGTATTATTTATAAATGCATGTGGTCAATCGGGTGATCTTTATTTACCAACGGGTGAGACGCAAGCAGAAGTCGAGTCTCAAGATGAAGAAATCCAAGAAGAAGAGAGTAAAGAGTAACTTCTTCTTTATACTTCTATAAAATATCTAAAGACTCAGGTGAATCAATTTCCAGGCTTTGAATATCGGCAAAATAAATTATATGCCGAAGATGTCGATCTTTCCATTCTATGCTTAGAGTATGGAACACCTTGCTATGTTTATTCTAAAGCGGCATTACAACAACAGTGGAATGATCTGTGCGCCGCATTTTCTGCGCATGATTTTCTTCCATGTTATGCAGTTAAAGCTAATTCTAATATCGCTATCCTGCAATTACTCGCTAGCTGGGGAGCAGGTTTTGACATTGTTTCTTTGGGAGAATTGCAGCGTGTTTTAACGGCTGGCGGTGATCCGAATAAAATTATGTTTTCTGGTGTGGCTAAAAGAGAAGACGAATTAAGAGCAGCTATCCATCATCAAATTGCATGTATTAACGTCGAATCTGAATTTGAGTTAGGAAAAATTAGAGTGCTGGCTAATGAAATGCAATTACCAGCCAAGGTCTCTTTACGTATTAATCCAGATGTGAATCCTCAAACACATCCCTATATTGCGACAGGACTAAAGGAGAATAAATTTGGTATAGATAGTGAGTTAGCCCTTCGTTTATATGAATCAATTAAAGATGACTCTTGGGTTAAGCCCGTCGGTGTTGATTGTCATATAGGCTCACAAATTACAGATTCACAGCCACATGTTGATGCGGCTAAGTTAGTATTTCAGTTTGTTGATAAATTATCGAATATGGGCATTGAATTACACCATGTTGATTTAGGGGGTGGGTTTGGAATTAGTTACAACGATGAGCAGCCACCTTCATTTGAGAATATCGCAGAACAGCTTCTACCCATGCTGTCTGGAACTAACTACCAATTAATTGTCGAACCTGGACGTTCAATTATTGCAAACGCCGGTGTATTGTTAACGAATGTGGAATACATTAAAGATACCGGCGTTAATCAATACGCAATGGTTGATGCAGCGATGAATGATTTATTGCGTCCAGCGCTTTATCAAGCATGGCATACAATGCTTCCCCTAGAGCAGAAATCTGATCTTCAAGAAACGCAGTATGATGTGGTAGGGCCTGTTTGTGAAAGCGGTGACTTTTTAGCAAAAAATCGTACTATGAAAATGCTTAAGTCTAAAGATAAGCTAGCAGTCATGTCGGCAGGGGCATATGCAATGTCAATGGCAAGTACTTACAATTCGCGTCAACGACCATGTGAGATTTTAATCGATGGTAGTGATGTTAATTTAATACGGCGTCGAGATGCCCTAGATGAACTTTGGCAAAACGAAGTATTGTTATAAGAATGCTGCAAACATTAAGCGATGAGCAGAAACGAGAATTACTTGAGCAAACACAAACAGTTGCCATAGTAGGTTTGTCTCCAAAGCCTCAACGTCCAAGTCATCGAATTGGTAAGTTTTTGCAGGACTGCTCATATAAAATAGTACCTGTAAGACCAGGAGTTAAGGTTTTGCTTGGAGAGCCAGTCTTTAGTGCTTTAGATGAGATTCCATTTAAGGTTGATTTAGTTAATGTGTTTCGGGCTTCTCAGCATGTTCCTGAGATTGTTGATCAATGTATAGAATGCAATATCAAAGCGATTTGGTTGCAAGAAGATGTTATTCATAATGAAGCGGCGGAAAGAGCACAAAAAGCAGGGATATCGGTCATTATGGATGAATGTATTTATAAAGAAATTGTTCGTTTAGGAATAGAGCGGACAAAGACAGTTAACTAACAGCGCTAACTTACGACAAATTAAAGTGATTCTTGATTTTGTAAAAATGCATGGCTTAGGCAATGATTTTGTTTTGCTTGATGGCGTGTCGACAAAATTTACGTTAAATGAAAATCAAATTAGTAAATTAGCCCATAGAAAGTTTGGTATTGGATGCGATCAACTGTTAATTGCCGAAGAAACTGATACAGAAAATGTTGATTTTCGTTACCGAATATTTAATAGTGACGGTAGTGAAGCAGAACAATGCGGTAATGGTGCACGTTGCTTTGCGCAATTTGTAAAGCGTCAAGGACTGACCCATAAGGATTGTATTAGAGTAGAAACACTGGCTGGCGTGTTCACGCTAATAATACGGGATAGAATTAACGTCACAGTTGAAATGGGAGCGCCTATATTTGATGCGGCAAAAATACCCTTTGTTTCGCAGACGAATACAAATACTCATTATGTAGATAATGAAAATCAGCACATAGAGTTTTCAGTTGTCTCTATGGGCAACCCACACGCGGTAATATTCGTCGATGATATAAAGCAAACAAATGTGCAGCAAATTGGTACGCAAATGGAAGTCGATCCACGCTTTCCAAACAGAACGAATGTGCAGTTTGTGCAAGTGATGGATAGAGGCAACATCGCTCAGAGAATATTTGAAAGAGGTGGCGGAGAAACCCTGGCGAGTGGGTCGGGAGCTTGCGCGGCAGTTGCTGTGGCTCAGAAGCAAAACCAGGTGGATGATAATGTGTGCGTGCATATGCCTGGTGGTGAACTAGAAATTCACAGCCAAAAAAATAATACATGCCTGTTCATGACAGGTCCGACTGAATATAGTTTTGAAGGGAGAGTTGAAGTATGACAACTAAGTCTAAGATACAATTAAGCAGCCATAGTAGTGCTGCAGTATCTGCAATAGACCCATTAGCTGTTAAACAATACTTATTACAGCATCCAGAATTTTTTGATGAGCATACTTCTTTATTAAGTGAGCTAGAAATCAAACATGATGCAGGTTCTGCTGTCTCATTAGTTGAAAGACAGGTGCAGCTATTGCGAGAAAAGAACTCAAGTCTTGAAAAGAAAATTCTACATCTCATTCAAGTTGCTCAAGATAATGAAATTCTTGAAGAACAATTACATAGAATTGCGCGTCGCTTAATTGAAATAGATCATAATAAGAATATTGTTCCAATCATTAATGATTTATTGTCAAACGAGTTTCCTTCGCTACAAATTCGTTTGGGTCTATATAATGTAGCTTCTGAATATTCATTGCCTGCTGAAAACAAAATTACTACAGAAGACTTGGATTATGTCTTCTATAAACAGATTATTGCTGACAACTGTCGTGACTGCATTTTTCTGCGTGGTAAAGGCCTAGTGGATTTGTTCAGCAAACCTGTAGATGTGAAGTCTGGAGTTGCTATACCCTTATGTGGTAACAAAAACTTTGGTGTTTTGTTGATGGGTAGCGCAAACGAAAATCGCTTCTATGAAGGTATGGGAACCTTATTTCTAGAATATCTGGCTGATTTATTAAGTCGTAAATTAAAGAAGTTACTCAAGCATTGAGTTGTGATGGATCAAGATTATTTACAGCAATATCTGCAATATCTTAGAACCATAAAACACTATTCTTCTGCGACGCTTGATGGTTATCAACGAGATGTCCAGGGCTTTCTTGAGTTTTTAATAGATCAAGGCATACAAGATTGCGCGCATGCGGATATTCATCACGTGCGCGCCTATATTTCAAAACGCCATCGCCAAGGCTTGGCAGGAAGTAGCATGCAACGTTTACTCTCATCGGTGCGTGGATTTTATAAGTACTTATTAAAAAATAATCACATCAATGCAAATCCTGCTGCGGATGTGCGAGCACCTAAAGGACAGAAAAAACTACCTAATGTGATGGATGTTGATCAGGTTGACCGCCTGCTTAGCGGCACTGCTACGAGTCCTCTAGAAATGCGAGATCATGCCATGATGGAATTAATGTATTCTTCAGGTTTGCGGCTATCTGAGTTAGTTAATTTAAATCTAGAAGACATAGAACTCCATGCCGCGCAAGTCAAAGTATTGGGTAAGGGTAATAAAACACGTTACTTACCTATTGGGCAACAGGCGCGAGAAGCCTTATCCACTTGGTTAGATTTACGCGGTAGCGTGGCACAGCCAGACGAACGAGGAGTATTTGTCAATAATCGCGGATCTCGGTTATCGCAACGTGCGGTTCAAAAAAGGATGCGTGAACAAGCCCAGCGCACACAATTAGGTGTTCATGTACATCCACACATGTTGCGACATTCATTTGCGAGTCACTTGTTAGAGTCTTCCGGTGATTTACGATCGGTACAAGAATTGCTCGGTCACGCGAATATCAGTACAACTCAAGTTTATACTCAACTCGATTTTCAACATCTCGCTAAGGTTTACGATAAAGCTCATCCGCGCGCGCGTAAAACGCCAAGTAAGTAAAAGCCATTAAAAACACGTTGTTACGTGTTTTTCTCCCCCTTTCGATAGATCTTTCCTAATCATGGTTCGTGTACAATTCGTAGCTCGTTTAAATTGAGGTGTACTAATGAAGCAATTTGAGGGAACAACCATTGTCTCGGTTCGACGTGGCGACAAGGTTGTGCTGGGTGGCGATGGTCAAGTCACTTTGGGAAATACCATTATGAAAGCCAATGCCAATAAAGTACGTCGTTTGTACCATGAAAGAGTATTGGCTGGATTTGCGGGCGGAACAGCAGATGCGTTTACATTATTTGAGCGTTTTGAAGGAAAACTTGAAAAACATAGTGGACACCTCACACGTGCCGCAGTTGAACTTGCGAAAGATTGGCGAACTGATCGTATGTTGCGTCGACTAGAAGCCTTACTGGCGGTTGCCGACAATACCACCTCATTAATTATTTCGGGTAATGGTGATGTGATTGAACCCGAAGATTCACTCATTGCGATTGGT
>JBCDBX010000038.1:0-17519 GCA_039182865.1 Pseudomonadota bacterium | reverse complement strand
TTGTCTCCCCAAAGTTCGAAGCGGTTAAGTAAGTGCTTGTAAGATAAGAAGTAGGGTAGAAGGAGCAATGAGTTATGCCCCCAACATTGCCCCCAAAACTTTTTGATTTGGTGGAGGCGGCGAGAATCGAACTCGCGTCCGCAAGTCCCTCACCTTCGGTACTACATGCTTAGTACTGTCTTTAATTTAACAATTAAGGTCCAACAGCCAGGGCGTTTAATTGCGATTCTGTATTTAAGTTTAATGACTCCGGTACAGACACACTTCGCCACGATCTTGCTAAGGTGACGCCCGGTTCTTAACGCGCAAGCTCATTAAGGCGGACGACTCTAAAACTGGTTTTTAAGCAGCTAGAGCAAAGTTGTCGTCGTTTGCGACTATATGTTTGTAGTTATCTTTTACAAGGAGTACTACATCCTTGGCATGCACCTAGGGATTAGCTACCCACGTCGAAACCAGGTCGCCCCCAAAAGTTGTATTTATTATAACGTTTTATTAAAGATTAGATGTTCTATTTCGATAAAAGTGCTGGCGTATTATCATAAAAAAGCCCCCAATGAGTAGTTGGGGGCAATAAAAACACACCAGATAGGAGGAGAAGTTAGATGGTGTGAAGTCTAAGAAGCATATCCTGCTGCTTGATTTAGTTTGCTAGCGATTTTTAATTCGCCTTCGCTTGCCATTTCGTCATCCCACTTTTTCAACTGCTGGGCAATGTATTTATGCCAAATCGGTGGGATCAGTGTTAAGGCAAACAGCGAAAAGTAACCTCGACCACAGTTAGGGGCTCCTACTTCATCAAGCTCCCAAAAGTGGGTTTCGCCACGATCATGGTGATCAGCTTGTCGACCAATTTCGATAAAGAACCAACTGGTAAATGCAGTGTTGTTATCCCAGCTATGTCGATAGTCGATCGGCTGACCTTTCTCGCGAATCAAACCGTAGTGCTCTAAGTAGTTAAGTGCTTCTAACTCTAAGTTCGCAATCGTCCACAATACTGCTAGTGATGCGAGACCTATCCAGCCACCTGCAAACCAGAACAAGAACACTGTTGGTAAGCTCATAGCGTAACCACGTATCCAACGGTTTTCCCAGCTAAGTAATGGCTTGCCTAAACGTTCTAAGCGTTGCTTCTCCATGTTGTAGAGAAATTTACTTTGGCCAATGCCTGATAGTGGGAAGTGTGCATACAAGCTTCGTCCACGAGGTGCAGTTGCCGGATCATCTTGATGACCTAATTCTAAATGATGGTTGTATACGTGCGCGTAGCAAAAATGTGCCTTGCCACTTAATGCCATCATCCAACGAGCGATCACAAAACTAAATCCTTTAGTATGAGCAAGCTCATGACCGTAGATAATGCCAATACCCGCAAATATTCCACTTGAGAGCGTGGCACCAATTAATTGTGATCCAGTGATACCTTCTTGGATGGACATGCCTAGTAGTGTGCCGCTAGTGACTGGCACGCCATTTGCGTATTGCCACACACGCCATGCTAAAACGATTTGGAGTAATACAAATGCACCAAGCATGCCGTACATCACGCCATTTTGTAGCCCAGCACTTGCAAAAGTATCTCCATTCTCATCAAAGCCAGCCCCTGGTGTTTGTGCTTTAGTAAGCGTGTCTAAAATGATGCCAACACCAAGTAAGACGACGCCAGTCCAAACCCATGGACCCCCTGCTAGTACTCCAAATATCGCCGAAAGTATTAACAAGGGTGCGATGAAATATCGTGTATTGATTAATAGTTTTTTCATCTTGTACTCCTTGTGTACATGTATTTATTTAAACAACACGATTATAATACAGGTTAAGAGGCTCTTATGCTAACTATGTACAGATATATTATAAATAATATAAGTCATGTACATGTACATAGCATAGACTTATCATACATATGGGTGTAAATTTGTGTTCACAAAATAACTGATATCAATAATATACAAAGATATCAGACACTTAGAGAAGTACCACTAAATACAAGTGAGGTGTACAAAATGATAGAGATAGGTTTGATGATGTTAATTTTATTGGTGGGTATTCCAGTTTTGATGCTTGCAGGGCTACTTTCGGAACAACTACCCAATTTACAAGAATCAAGAGTGCGCGTCTCCGACCGGACTCAACGTAGGTAGGCAATTTCAAGGAGATTAATATGAAGAAAATATGTGGGAATTCTTTTCATTGTAGAGCAGTAACGGAATCAGTGGCACTTGGCGTGGTCATTTGCGGCATTCTGTTTTTAGTAATTGCGATATTTTAATAAAAGAATTTGAAAAGGAATTTACATGCACCAGGGATGGTGTATGCCCACACAGGGAAGTTTTCGCTATCATATGACTATGAAAAAAATACTCGTTATTGGTGCAAGCTCAGGCATTGGCCTGTATGTGACTCGCCAAGCTTTAGAAAAAGGACATCATGTTAAAGCGTTTGCAAGATCAGCTGCAGATATCGACATTAACAATCCTAACCTAGAAAAAGTAAGGGGCGATGCACTGTCATTGAACGATGTTGAGTCTGCTTTAGCGGATTGTGACACTGTCGTTTCTGCATTAGGTGTGAAATTAAATACCAAGTTGATCACAGGGCCTATTACATTATTCTCCGAAGCCACTCGTATACTTATTCCTTTAATGCAACAAAAGAATATCAAACGCTTAATATGTGTCACAGGCTTTGGGGCAGGTGAGAGTATTAGTGCGATTAATTCATTTCAGAAAATCGGCTTTAATATGGTTTTTGGACGAGCCTATAGCGATAAAAGTCTGCAAGAAAAATCTATTATTGATAGTCAGCTAGATTGGACGATTGTTCGACCGGGCGTCTTGTTAAATTGTAGTAAGCCTGAGTCTTATAAAATTCTTGCTAATAAGGATGAATGGCGAAATGGTATTATTACACGCAAAAATGTTGCTGACTTCATCGTGAATGAGATAACTAACAATCAATACATACATCAAGCGCCAGTGCTTGTGTCATAGCTTTCAATTTAACTAGCTGAGTGGTTAAATTTTTCTCAACTTGAAAAAATAAAGTTATCCTGTGTATCAATATTCTTAGTCAACGAGATCCTAGTAATATTAATTTTGTATTACTCTTAATTTTCGTGTGTCTTGTGAAAGATTGAGATAAAATAAGATATCTGTCCACACTTCATGACCCAACTCACTTGAGCAACGGATAACATGCTGATCCTTCGCGGTGGCCCAGCAGCCACGCCATTTAGACTTCAACAGCAACTTAAATCCGTCCAGAAAATAGCCTCACAAATCACGTCACTGCAATCTCATTGGATTTATTTTGTTGAAAAATCTGGTGTACTACCATCTGAACAAATCGGCTTATTACGCTCACTTTTGAACGTTGAGTCTGCCATATCTGGCACCTATAAATTAGATGAAGAAATTATTGTAAGCCCAAGAATAGGAACAATTTCTCCCTGGTCATCAAAAGCAACAGATATCGTTAAATTATGTGGTTTAGGCAAAACGGGTCGAGTAGAGCGTGGCATTCTTTTTTCCATTAAGGGTTGGGCAAATTTGGATAAATCTAATCGTGCAGATGTCCAGCTCGAATTGCATGACCGCATGACACAGGATGTGTTTATTAACCTTGCACAAGCTCAAAATTTATTTGCTCAGCAAGACCCAAAACCTGTGCGTCGACTTGCTTCAATAGAAGAACTAGCGCAAGACATTAACTCTTATAACTCTGAATTAGGCTTAGCGCTCTCGCAAGATGAAATAGATTATTTAGTGAAGAGCTACACAGAGTTAGATCGTTGCCCGACCGATGTGGAACTGATGATGTTTGCGCAAGCTAATTCCGAGCACTGTCGGCATAAAATATTTAATGCGTCGTGGACGATTGATGGTAAACCAAAAGACGAAACATTATTCGGAATGATTCGTACAACTTATAACAATGCCTCTGATAATGTCCTGTCGGCCTATAAAGATAATGCGGCGGTGATGACGGGTCATTCTGGCGAACGTTTTTATCCTGCCGAAAACTCTACATATCACTATTCTGCTGAAGATATTCATATCTTAATGAAAGTAGAAACACATAATCACCCAACAGCAATTTCCCCTTTTCCCGGAGCGGCGACTGGTTCGGGTGGAGAAATTCGTGATGAAGGTGCAACGGGTCGAGGTGGTTATCCCAAAGCAGGCTTATGTGGTTTTTCTGTATCGGGTTTGAATTTGCCTGATATGCCGGAAGCTTGGGAAATTAATTATGGTAAACCTGATCGAATTGTTTCAGCACTGGATATCATGATTGAAGGTCCTATTGGAGCAGCCGCCTTTAATAATGAGTTCGGGCGACCCAATTTATTGGGATACTTTCGCAGTTATGAACAAGAAGTTCATGGTGTGGTTCGCGGATATCACAAGCCAATCATGATTGCAGGTGGAATAGGTAATATTCGGACGACAGATGTTGAGAAAAAAATAATACCCGAAGGGACGCCCATCATTGTATTAGGTGGACCTGCCATGCTGATTGGTTTGGGCGGTGGTGCGGCTTCATCCATGGCCTCCGGATCCAGCGACGCACACTTAGATTTTGCATCTGTGCAGCGTGAAAACCCAGAAATGGAAAGACGTTGTCAGGAGGTGATTAATCACTGTTGGAGCCGGCAAGATCAAAACCCTATTATATCAATACATGATGTAGGAGCAGGCGGCTTATCAAACGCCTTACCAGAAATACTGCATGACAGTGATCGCGGTGGGAAAATTGAATTACGTGATGTGCCCAATGCAGAACCCGGTATGTCACCCATGGAAATCTGGTGCAATGAAGCACAAGAACGTTATGTGCTTGCGATTGAAAAAAGCCAATTGGAAAGTTTCAAGAAGATATGCGAGCGTGAACGTTGCCTGTATGCCGTGGTGGGTCATGCCACAGAAGAGCAGACCCTAGTTGTTAACGATGCCAAATTTGAGAATCAGCCGATTGATATGCCCATGCAGGTGTTACTGGGTAAACCGCCCAAAGTATCGCGTGATACTCAATCTCAAAAATCTGCAAAATCGACTTTTGATCATAGCAAAATTGATATCGAAGAAGCAGCACTTCGAGTACTGAGACATCCAACGGTTGCGTCCAAAAAGTTTCTCATCACAATCGGGGATCGATCTGTCACTGGGCAGGTGGTGCGTGATCAGATGGTGGGGCCGTGGCAAGTGCCAGTTGCCGATGTGGCGGTGACAACGTCCGGTTTCAAATCTTCCACGGGTGAATCGATGGCGATGGGGGAACGTACACCCATCGCGGTGACTTCCGGACCTAGCTCGGCACGCATGGCATTAGGTGAAGCATTAACCAATTTGTTGGCAGCGGATGTACGAAATCTGAATGATATACGCCTTTCAGCTAACTGGATGGCAGCTGCCAATTATATCAATGAAGACAATGAGTTATTTAATACTGTTAAAGCTCTTACTGATCTTTGTCTAACTTTAAAAATCGCAATTCCTGTGGGTAAAGACTCTCTCTCAATGCAGACTCAATGGACTGATGAGGACGGTAAAAACGCTGTTCAAAAGAATGTTGTCGCACCTGTTTCTCTGATTGTCTCTGCTTTCGCGCCAGTGTCAGATATTCGAAAGACTTGGACGCCTCAAATTCAACACGATCAAGGTGCTAGTTATTTGGTGCTGATTGATCTTGGAATGAAAGCCAATCGATTAGGTGGGTCAGTATTTTGTGAGGTAAATGGCCAGCATGATACACACGTCCCAGATGTAGATGCCGACCGTGATCTATTATCTAAATACTTCAATTACATAAGTCAGTTAAGAGATAAAATTAATGTTATATCTTATCATGACCGCAGTGATGGGGGCCTATTTGCAACGCTGTGTGAAATGGCATTTGCGGGTCGATGCGGCTTAAAAGTACAAATCCAGTCGCTTGGGGAAGATCCTAAAGCAAATTTATTCTCTGAAGAGCTAGGCGCAGTGTTACAAATCTCAGCCAAAGAAATTGATCAGGCAGTTCTTCTTGCTAAAGAGAGTGGTCTGGAAGACTGCATACATATTCTAGGAGAGCCAACGCTCGAAGAGAATATCATTATTACCTTAAACAATTCGGAAATTCTCAATAAAAGTCGGGCAGAGCTTGAGCAAGAATGGAGCCAAGTCAGTTATCAAATTCAAAAGCTGCGCGATAATCCAAAAACTGCTGATCATGAATATAAATTGATTGCGGATACAGATTTTCAGGGTCTTAAGTCAAAGCTTTCATTTGATCTGAATGACGATGTTGCAGCACCTTATATAAATCAAGGTATTAAACCAAAAATAGCGATTCTTCGAGAACAGGGCGTAAATGGTCATCTTGAAATGGCAGCTGCGTTTGATCGAGCGGGCTTTGAATCGGTTGATGTGCATATGACCGACTTGATTGATGGACGAGCGGATTTGCAGCAGTTTCAGGCATTAGCCGCATGTGGTGGATTCTCTTATGGTGACGTGCTTGGGGCCGGAAGCGGATGGGCAAGTAATATCATTTATAACAATAAGTTAATTGAACTATTTCAAGTATTTTTTAATCGAAATGATGTGCTGGCATTGGGTGTATGTAATGGTTGCCAGATGATGTCACAACTCAAATCTATCATTCCTGGGGCTGAGTCATGGCCACGCTTCGTGCGTAACACGTCTGAACAATTTGAGGCGCGCTTGGTGAACGTCAAAATTCTACCTTCTTCCTCGTTATGGCTAAGCGGAATGGAAGGTTCGATTATGCCCATCGTTGTCGCACATGGGGAAGGAAGAATCTCGTCAAATCAAACTGAAGCGCAGCAATTATTGCAGTCCGATTTTGTGACAATGCAATATGTCGATTCACAAGGGGAGGCGACACAAGATTATCCGTTTAATCCCAATGGTTCTTTATTGGGAATAACGGGTCTTTCAAATTCCGATGGAAGATTTAGTATTATGATGCCGCATCCTGAGCGCTTATTTAGAACGGTTCAGCATTCTTGGCATCCAAATGAATGGGCGGAAGATGGTTCCTGGATGAGAATGTTTAGGAATGCGCGGGTTGCGCTGAAGTAGAATGAAACTAACCGAAAAAATTTTCGTCATAATTTCTATAGATTTCAGGTCCTAGAATAGCCACCAATTAATTAATTGGGAGATACACATGAATAAAAACCTACTACAAGCCATCATTATAGCTACTTTATTTGCAATGAATTCAATTGCGCATGCGGAGCTTTATTGGGGTGCCGATAGGATTGATTCTCCAAAATGGTACCAAATTGAAAATCAGTTTTCAGTTGATCCTACTGACGATACTTCGGGCATAAAGTTTTTTAGTGGCTATAAAGCAAGTGATTTCTTTTCTTTAGAGCTGGAATACAAAGATCAAATGGAATTCGGAGTAGGTGATGTATTTAGTGGTCAAGAACTTTGGAATGATAGCTACAATCAAGACGTCGACAGTGATGCATTATTTTTAACAGGTCAAAGTACTTACAACTTTGATGGTGGACATTACATATACTTGCGTGGTGGTTTATATAACCTAGATGTCGAATCAAATGATCTTGATTTGCAAAATACTAATTACTTTAATGGTAATGGAACGGATTTATTTTATTCCATTGGCACCTATTATGATGTCACGGATACTGTGGGTCTCAGCACGGCATGGGAAAGATTTGAATTTGATAGCGAAGATGTCGACTTCATATCAACGGAGCTGAAATTTAATTTCTAGGGATAAATATGCTGATAAAGATAAGGAATAAACTATCATTAACCGAAGCAGACGTAACAGATTATAAGTTTTATCAGCGACGACGAGATTTCATTAAAAAAGCGACTGGGACTATTGCCGCGATAGGGACTGGTTTGCCTGCCATAGGTCAGGCTAAAGTCTATATTCCAGACTATAAAAAGGACATCGATAATCCGCTTGCAAGCGAAATAACCGATGAGATTAAAGCGACCTCATATAATAATTTTTATGAGTTAGGGACAGGTAAAGGTGATCCACTCAAAAATGCACATTTATTGAAAACCGAACCCTGGGCAGTAACGATTGATGGCGAATGCGAAAACCCAGGTACTTTAGCAATTGAAGATTTCATCTCGCCTTATCAAATAGAAGAGAGGATTTACCGCTTTCGTTGTGTCGAAGCATGGTCAATGGTCGTGCCTTGGTTAGGCATTGAATTAGGATCAGTATTGAAACAATTCAAGCCTACTAGCAAAGCAAAATATGTCGCATTCACGACTATTTTAGATCCTGAGAATTTACCAGGACAACGCCGTAAGACTATTGATTGGCCATATCGAGAAGGTTTGCGAATCGATGAGGCTATGCATCCTCTAACGATTCTTTCGGTTGGTATGTATGGGGAAGTATTGCCTAATCAAAACGGTGCGCCACTGCGCTTAATCGTTCCATGGAAATATGGGTTCAAAAGTATTAAGTCAATTGTTCGGATTACATTTACAGAGTCACAACCTGACACTAGTTGGAACGAATTAGCACCGAAAGAATATGGCTTCTACTCTAATGTTAATCCGACTGTAGACCATCCTAGATGGAGCCAGTCGCGTGAGCGCCGTATTGGTGAATTATTCAAGAATCGACAAACATTAATGTTTAATGGATATGCAGATGAAGTTTCATCTTTATATACAGGAATGAATTTGAAGAAAGACTACTAGCCTTCAGTTTTATTTAGCAACTGCTTGCCTGCATAATCTCTTGCAAACTGATTGGCGATACGTCCACTGCGTGAACCTCTTTGTAATGCCCATCTCAATGCGACTTCGCGATAACTGTTTTCTTCTTCATTGATTCCAAATTTATTTAACCAATGTTTAACAATATCTAGGTATTGTTGTTGTGTGAGTGCATGGAAGGATAACCATAAGCCAAAACGATCTGACAATGATATAGCTTCTTCAACGGCTTCATTATGATGGATCTCACCATCAATATGTTCGGCATGCTGATTATCAGCTAATTTCTCAGGTATAAGGTGTCGACGATTGGATGTCGCATAAATCAATGCATTCTCAGGTAGGCTTGTTAAAGAGCCTTCAAGTGCTGCTTTAATGAAGTTGAAGTCTATATCGTCTTTGTTAAAAGAAATATCGTCACAAAAGATAATAAATTTTTTAGTGGCTTGCTGCTGAATCCAGCTAATCATCTTGGGCCAATTTTGAAAATCATTTCGAGCTATTTCAATCAGATATAATTTATCTCCGGTAAATTGATTGAAGATAGCCTGTAATAATGACGACTTGCCAGTGCCTCTCGAACCCCATAGCAGAACATTATTTGCAGGAAGACCTGCAAGGAATTGCTGAGTATTCGTTAGTAGCTGACTAGCTTGATCATCAATATGCAAAAGATCGCTGGTTTGAATAGGGTTATTCCATGTTATGCTTATCGGGCCTTGGGCTGAGTTCCAACGATACACATAGGAATCTTGGTCAGGATTGGACTCATTTGTTAGTTGCTCATTATTAGTTTGAGTATCCATACGATGTGATTTTTTCTTGATCTTGTTAAACGATGTAAAATTTTATTGTGTAAATTTGCTAGTAATCATTCTATGTTAAATCACATTAATCACCATAGCTATTTAACTTAGTCACTCTACTATGTCTTCTATTCAAAAATCCTCTTCCATATTTCAGAATCGCAGAATTATTTTAATTTCGATCGTCATTATTGCGATTGCGGCGGGATTTTGGTCAACCTCTCGTTATCCGACATTGCAAGGCAAGGCGGATATGACAGGCATTATTCATCTTGAAGATACTTTAACCCATGAAGTCTTTATACATATTAGTGAAGGCGCACACTTTGTTGAGAAAGTTGCCTATACGACAATTAATTGGGCGTGGACGAATCGTCAAGGGATGATATTTGCTGTTTTTATTGCGGCAGCTTTTATGACGCTATTTAAATACTTACCACGTTATCGATCGAAAAATCGATTTTTAAATAGTTTATATGGATTAGTGACAGGTACTCCATTAGGTGTTTGTGTTAATTGCGTAGCTCCCATTGCAAAAGCGATGTATGAAGGTGGAAGAAGTTTGCAGACCTCTCTTGCTGTCATGTTCAGTTCGCCAACACTCAATATTATTGTTCTGACCATGTTGTTTTCACTTTTTCCTTTTTATCTCGCGATGATAAAACTTGCCTTTACTATTTTGTTGATCATGGTGATTGTGCCATTTATTTCGGATAAGGATGAAGCGGAGCAGGATGTTGTTTGTGCCATTCCAGATTTGATGCCTACATATTCTGAATCATGGGTGACCGCATTGATCGGTATCATCAAGGATTACTGGCAAAGCTTTGTTTATATCGTCATTCGAACGGTGCCTCTCATGTTTGTGGCAGGCTTTCTTGGTGCTCTGGTTTCACATGTCTGGGATCCAAATACACTCATTGGTGAACAGCCCTCGCTCTTAGCTGTTTTAGCAATAGGTGTGTTTGGAACATTTTTACCGATGCCGATTGCCTTTGATGTTATGCTGGCGCAATCCCTGTTTGCAGCAAATGTGCCTATTGTTGTCGTGATGACACTGTTGTTTACGCTAGGTACATTTAGTGTTTATTCCGCTTTTATTGTATGGCGTACCTTTGGGTATAAATTAGCGCTGTTATTGTTTGTCATAGTCACGGTGCTAGGAGTGGTGACTGGTTATGTCGCTCAAGAATACTCTATCTATAAGCATGAAAAATGGGAACAGCAATATAATGATGAAGTACTATCAAGTCCTGCACAAACTAAAAATAATCTAGACAGTAATCGGGTTGATGAATTTGCCTTTGCTGGTCTGTTGAAAACTAATTCTCTAGTCATTGAGCCTTATTATGAGGAAGGCAACCTACAAATCAATAGGGTTGCATTTCAGCCTGGCAATGTTGAGGGCTCCCTGCCTTTTACAAAAATTGATGGCGTTGACATGGGCATAGATTCATATAACGAGATTAATGAGCAAAACTTTATAGAACCATTTTTCTTAGGAAGAGGTCTCGCGTCGGGTGATTTCAATAACGATGGTTGGATTGATCTGGTGGTGGCTGAAACAAATGGTATAGATCTGTTTCAAAATATTAATGGCGAGCGATTTGAGAAATTGACTTTAGCGATTCCTGAGATTGCAAATTCTGAAGTCATCTTTGTTGCTATGGCAGATTTTAATCGCGATGATTGGTTGGATTTATACATCACGACTTATGGAAATAATAATTTCGTTGTCTTAAATCCTTTGTCTGGCATTTCAAGCAACCAACTAGTGCATGAAATTGAAAATGGTGAGGCCTTATTAACCATGTCCGCAGCATTTGGAGACGTGAATAATGATGGTTGGTTAGATATTTTTAATGGTAACTGGAACGGAGGCGAAATAACCGCGAATCCTGGTCCGAAAGCGGTTAATCAAATGTTGATAAACAACAATCTTGAATTCTCATTCTTTCCGCTGCAAGTTCTGCCTAATGAGGTTGAAGGTAATACACTTAGTTCATTAATCAGTGATTTTAATCATGATGGTTATATGGATTTGATTGTTGGTAATGATTTTGAGGTGCCAGATCGTTTCTACTTAAACAATGCAGGTAGGCATTTTATTCAAATCCCCAGAGATACGAATATCATTCCGACGTCACCACAGTTGAACATGAGTATTGATACTGCAGATTACAATAACGATATGTCATTAGATATCTACATGACGGGTGGTTCTTGGAATGAGACACCCAAGCAAGAGCGTGCTGCAGCGGTCTATAAAGATTCTCAATTTTGTCTTGGAAAAATAGACCCAGAGAAACAAAAAGAATGCTTGAAGATATGGATGTTAAGCAAAATTAGTTTAGTGAAGGATTTTATGGAATGTGAGGAAATGCGCGAACGTTATGGGGATGATGTCGTGCGTGATTGTTTGGTAGCCGAGAGAGTCCATAGCGTTAAATGGGATAGGTCAGCTTGCGACAAGGTGCCAGAAAGTTATGGCATATATAAAACTTTGTGTAACGCTATTGAAGGTTTTCCCGAAAGAAAAGTACTCAATAATGCAAGTTTTGTAGAACAGATCCCAGTCACTAATATTTTATTAGAAAATAAAATGAAAGATGGTTTTGTTGATCTTACAGTGGATAAAAATGTTCAATATGGAGGTTGGAGTTGGGCAGGTAAGTTTGCAGACTTGGATAATGATCGCTGGCAAGACATCTATGTCGCAAATGGTTCTGTGTATGCTGCCTTTGTCGGTCCTACTACTCATTCTCCTAATATGTTTTTTCATAACGAGAAAGGTGAAGATTTTACGCTAAAACATTTTTCTTATGGTTTAGATGATTTTGATCATAGCTCTGGATTTACTTATATCGATATTGAAGGTGATGGAGATATCGACATCATTGGGAATACCACACATGGCGGACTGAAAGTTTTTAAGAATAACTTACAAGATAATCATTCAATTGTTTTTGAGTTTAATGATGAAATTGGAAACTCCGATTGCATTGGCTGCAAAGTGTATATCGCTACCCTTGATGAAAACGGTGTTGAGCATAAACAAGTTCGCGAAATAAAAGCGGGAGGTGGCTTTTTATCAATTGATGCGCCTTATGCACACTATGGCTTAGGTAAACACGATACCGTTACACGCCTAGGGATTGTTTGGTCTACTGGTGAAAAACAAAAAATCACTCATAATTTTGATTCTGGCTATCGATACATCATAAATAGAACTAAAAGCACTAATTAATCATCAATGGATTGCCTTGAATTGGTGCAAAGTATTACAATGCACAGGGTCTTTAGTGACATTTTAGAGAATATTAAAATATTTATACCAACGAGGGGTTTCGAATGGGAAAAATCATTATCGTAATTATTATTGTCGCTGTTGCTGCTTATTTCTATATGAATAGAGAAGGTGGCGATGGAACTATCACGGAGCAAGCAGGTGAAATGATGGATAAAGCATCTGATGCGACATCCGATGCTATGGATAAAGCCGGTGATATGGCAAGTGATGCAATGGATGCCACGGGTGATGCAATGGATAAAGCAGGAGAGATGGCCAGTGATGCTGCTGATTCTACTAAAGAGATGGCAAGTGATGCTGTCGATATCTCAAAAGAAGCGATTGATGATGCAACTGAGAAAGCAGGTGAAATGACAGATGCCATTACTGAAAATGCCGCAAGTAATGTTGAGAAAACTGAGGATTCAATGTCTGCTCAAGATGCGATGGATTCTATGAAGAATTAATCACTCATTAACACCTAACTAAAACGTCAGCAAGTTTACTTACTGGCGTTTTTTATTGTTTGATTGTTTTAAGCATCAAGCTTTTTATAGCGTACACGATGTGGTTGATTCGCATTTTCACCTAAGCGCTCTTTTCTATCGGCTTCGTATTCAGAGAAGTTGCCTTCAAACCAAATCATTTCACCTTCATCTTCAAACGCAAGTATGTGTGTTGCAATACGATCTAGGAACCAACGATCATGCGAAATCACAATACTGCAACCTGGAAAATTTAAAATGCCTTCCTCCAAGGCGCGTAGTGTTTCTACGTCCAGATCATTAGTAGGTTCGTCGAGTAGAAGTACGTTGCCACCACTGCGCAGTAGTTTCGCTAGTTGAAGTCGGTTACGTTCACCACCTGATAACTCTTTGACAAGTTTCTGCTGGTCACTTCCTTTAAAATTAAACCGGCTGACATAGCCGCGAGATTGCATCGTATAGTTACCGACAGAAATATTATCCAAACCCCCGGAGATCTCTTCCCAAACAGTTTTTTCTCCCTGTAGATCATCACGAAGCTGATCAACATAAGAGAGCTGTACAGATTCACCGATTTTTAAATCGCCTCTATCACAGCTTTCTTCACCTACTAGCATTTTGAATAACGTTGTTTTACCAACACCATTACCACCGATGATGCCAACAATCGCGCCACGAGGAATAGTGAATGAAACATTCTCAAATAGAATACGATCATCAAAACGTTTAGTGATATTGTTAGCTTCAATCACCTGATCACCGAGTCGTTCGCCTACAGGGATGAATATCTCATTTGTTTCAGCGCGAGATTGGAATTCCTGCGAACTTAGTTCCTCGAAACGTTTAAGACGTGCTTTACTCTTTGCTTGTCGTGCTTTTGGATTACTGCGTACCCACTCTAATTCAGCTTCAATGGTTTTCTTGCGGGCTTGCTGTTGTTTTTCTTCTTGCGCGAGACGTTTCTCTTTTTGGTCTAACCAGCTTGAGTAATTACCTTCCCATGGAATGCCATAGCCACGGTCGAGTTCTAATATCCAGCCCGCAACGTTATCAAGAAAATAGCGATCGTGGGTAACGGCAATTACCGTACCTGAGTAATCTTGTAAAAATCTTTCTAACCAGGCTACAGAATCTGCATCTAAGTGGTTAGTAGGCTCATCGAGTATTAACATTTCAGGGTTTGAAAGTAATAGCTGGCATAAGGCGACTCGTCTTCTTTCTCCACCTGATAAATGATCTATATTAGATTCCCATGGAGGCAGGCGCAGTGCATCAGCTGCTACTTCAAGTGTCCGATCGACATTCCAACCATCAGCGGCTTCTATTTGATCTTGTAATTGAGCTTGTTCTTCCAGTGCCGCCGTCATTTCATCATCACTCATTGGCTCAGCGAATTTCATACTGATTTCATTAAACTTGTCTAATGCTTGTTTAAGTGGCGCAATGCCTAGTTCCACGTTGCCTCGAACATCTAGGTTTTTTTCGAGTTGTGGTTCTTGAGGTAGATAACCAATTTTTAAGTTATTTTGTGGGCGTGCTTCACCGTGAAAATCCTTATCAACGCCTGCCATGATGCGCAAAAGTGTCGATTTACCTGCGCCGTTGTAGCCTAAAACACCAATTTTCGCACCAGGGAAGAAATTTAGTGAAATATCCTTAAGAATTTCTTTTTTTGGAGGGACGACTTTACCGACGCCATTCATAGAAAAAACGTATTGGGCCATAAAATACTCGGTTGTATAGGTTTTGTGGGAGCGGAAACCGCGCAGTATGATTTCAAAAATAATCCGCTGAGTCTAGTGAAGAGCCCATTTCCGTGCGCTATTTTGTATTCCACATATAGTGCTACGGGAATAGTGGCAGCACAAGTGAATAGGCTATAATGCGCCGCAGTAATTTTACAGTAGCCATATAATTTTAGGAGTATCTACATGTTTACCAGTGATATGAAAATCGAAGGATTTGATAAGGAACTAGCTGACGCAATGAGCAGCGAAGTGCGTCGTCAGGAAGAGCACATAGAATTAATCGCCTCAGAGAATTATGCCAGTCCGCGTGTGTTGGAAGCGCAAGGATCAGTCCTCACTAATAAATATGCCGAAGGTTATCCAGCCAAGCGCTACTATGGTGGTTGTGAGTATGTTGATATAGCAGAACAACTGGCTATTGATCGCTTGAAAGAGTTATATGGTGCTGACTATGCAAACGTTCAACCTCACTCAGGATCGCAAGCAAATGGTGCCGTCTTCTTCGCACTGCTGCAGCCGGGCGATACAATACTTGGTATGGCGCTAGCTCATGGTGGGCATCTAACGCATGGTTGTCCTGTTAACTTCTCTGGAAAATTTTATAATGCTGTTCAGTATGGTTTGGATACCAATACAGGTGAAGTGGATTATGACCAGGTTGAGCAACTCGCTAAAGAACATAAACCAAAGATGATTATTGCTGGATTTTCAGCTTATTCACGTGTCATGGATTGGCAGCGTTTTCGTGATATTGCGGATAGTGTTGGCGCATACTTGCTGGTTGATATGGCGCATGTATCGGGTCTGGTCGCAGCGGGCGTTTATCCAAATCCTGTGCCTATTGCAGATGTTGTAACTTCGACCACTCATAAAACCTTACGTGGTCCACGCGGCGGAATTATTGTGGCGCGCGAGAATGAAGAGATTACCAAAAAGTTAAATTCTATGGTGTTTCCTGGCATGCAGGGTGGTCCTTTAATGCATGTTATTGCCGCAAAAGCGGTTGCATTTAAAGAAGCATTAAGTGATGAATTTAAAGATTATCAAAAGCAAGTGCTCAAAAATGCTAGTGCGATGTCAGATCAGTTTTTAGCAAGAGGGTACGATATCGTGTCAGGCGGAACTGATGATCACTTATTCTTAGTTGATTTAATTAAAAAAGGCATCACAGGCAAACAAGCAGATGCCGCGCTTGGTAAAGCAAACATTACTGTTAATAAAAATACTGTACCTAATGACCCTCAATCGCCATTTGTAACTAGTGGTATTCGTGTAGGTTCACCTGCCATTACAACACGTGGTTTTAAAATTGAAGAATGTACGATGTTGGTTAACTGGATGTGTGATGTCATGGATGATGTTGAAAACGAAGAAGTTATGAATCGAGTTAAAGGACAAGTCGTAGAACTCTGTAGTCGTTTTCCTGTATATAGTTAATCACTAATAAGAATCTCACCCCCGTCATGAATGTTTTTATGTGCGGGGGCTCAGTTAAACAATTGGAGTAGCTCGATAAGCTTATGAGTCGAATTACTACGAAGTTATTTATAACTGAATTTTCAAATTGTCTGAGAGCGACGAGGTTTTAACATGCGTTGTCCATTTTGTGGTGCTACTGATACTAAGGTAATCGATTCACGTCTTTCAGGAGAAGGAAATCAAGTGCGTCGCAGAAGGGAATGCTTGAACTGTAAAGAACGTTACACGACATTTGAAACGGCTGAGCTTGATTTGCCACGCATTGTTAAACGCGATGGTCGCCGTGAAACTTTTTCAACTGACAAACTTCGCTCAGGTATTCTACATGCGATAGAGAAACGGCCTGTCGCAATGGAGCAAGTAGAGCAAATTATCGATCATATTCGTCACTTGAGTTTAGGCTATGGCGATAGAGAAATACCTGCTAATCAACTTGGTGAGTGGGTGATGAATGAATTGCGCAATGTTGACCAAGTTGCTTATGTAAGGTTTGCATCTGTTTATCGATCATTCACAGATGTGCAGGAATTTCGTGAAATTATCGAGCATGTCGAAAATGATCTTTCACCAGAAATGCGTAAGAGCCAACTCTCACTCATCACTGATAAATAATTACCATGACTATTCTTAGCGACGTCGAGTGCATGTCGCTTGCCATTCGCCTTGCTAAACGTGGTATCTACACTACCCAGTCTAATCCTAATGTCGGTTGTGTGATTACTAATATTAACGGAGAAATTGTCGGCACCGGCTTTCATAAAATTTTTGGTGAACCACATGCAGAGATTAATGCTTTAAATGAGGCAGGAGACAAAGCAAAGGGCGGGACGGCATACGTCACACTGGAACCTTGTTGTCATCAAGGAAAAACCGGTCCCTGCACTAAGTCGCTAATACATTCTGGAATTAAAAGAGTAATTGCTGCAATGGAAGATCCTAATCCATTGGTGGCTGGCAAAGGTCTCGCCGAGTTACGTAGTCATGAT
>JBCDBX010000037.1:0-17606 GCA_039182865.1 Pseudomonadota bacterium | reverse complement strand
TGAGCGTGCTTGGGATTCAGCAGAGATGATTGATTTTATTCAGGGTGTTATGGGCGAACATGAACATCTTGCTGCAGCAGATTTAAACATATTAAATCGATAGTCCATAAGTGCAATTCATGCACGAATATAATACCCAAACTCGTGATGCGATTCTTGATTACCTTAATCAGGAATTCTCTGAATATGAAATTACTGAGGAAGATAATAATGACAGTTATTGCTTTAGGCTAAAAACTGAAGCGAATGCTTATTTCTTGCGTGTCATGTTTACAGCGATTTCAGACGCTGGATCTCTGACAATTAAAGAGCTACTTGAGCAGTATGCCACTGCAAACACAATGCGTGGCTTAGGAGATTTTCCGGTGGTGGTGACTGAACAAGGATGTATGTTCGGTAGCCCGTAAAATTATTCATCCCAAGACTAGCTCAGGATGAACGTGTCGAAACTATTCTGCAGTCGTTGGGCTAATGACAGATTTAATTTCGGAAATGCAATTGGCAGGGAAACCGCCTTCTTCTGCATGTTTGCGAATTTCGTCTTCGTTCGGTGCTATGTAAGTGCAGTAAACTTTATCCTGTGTGACGAAGCTTTCAACCCACTGAATTTGTGGCCCCATATTTTTTAAGATACTACAAGACTTTTGCGAAATTCCTTGTAGGTCATCTGCAGTTAGATCGCCAGCATTCGGTATTTCTCTTTCAATCATATATTTTGGCATTACTCGCTCCTGTGATAATTGTTGTTGTGCGCTGAATATTTTCTGTTTCTATTTTAGCCGATCCAAATTAACATCTCACCTTGCCCATCAACTGAGATATCCCCTTGATAGCGTTGTACCCGACGACGCATAGGATGGAGAGACTGAAAAGCACTCTCAAAACGACGCAGCTCATGTAGTAACAGAGTAAGATAGCCTAAATTATGTCGTCCACAATCTCTAAATCCTGTCACATCTTGAGGTTTATGGGGTAACAGTAAAGTGCCTCTACGCATATTGCGACCAACATCTTTGCCGATACTCCCTAGGTTAGTAATCGTGCCCGCAATCATGCGACTTGCACAATAATCTCCGATATTGCCCGCAACCATGACGATACCTCGTCGCATTAAGTCACCTGTGAAATTTCCAGAGTCACCATGCACCAGCACTGTTCCGCCTGACATTCCTTTCTTTTCGCCGGTCATTGCGCTACCTAAATAATCTCCAGCGTCACCCTTAATTTCGATGAAGCCTTTCTTCATATTAGCGCCAATATAATCTAAGCTACTGCCATTTATGACAAGTTTCCCGCCAGCAAGTTGTGCTCCTGCGTAATGGCCGCAATCGCCTTCAACGGTTAAATTGTAAGTAAGATTATGACCGACATAATCCATTTTATTATTAGCATTTTCTAGGACAATATCTTTAGCTAATTTTTGTCCAGAGATTTTAAACACATCTCCAATTTGTACTTTTTTATTGCCAAGTAAAAAAGGTGCTTTTTTTATTTTTGCAATAGAGGGCGATTGATCAAATGCTTGGCTAAGCAAGCGCATATCCAAGCGCGCTCTTGAGGAGCTATTATAGGTAACGGTTGTATGACTCATTCATGATATCTCTTAAGTGAAAATGATGTGGGCCAAGTTTGCCACCGTAATTACCGCCTGTTATTTTTTCGATTCCTTGTGATTTACCAAGATCACAGATCGCTTCGATGCCTAATCTCATAGCATTCGCAATGTCTTCTTTAGTTAAGCCATCGATGACGATTTCCATGACAGCTTCGATATTCTTCCCAAGTAAATTGTCTTTTTGGCTTTTTAAAGTTGGACAAAAAAGATGATTAGTCGATGCATTTAAAAATTTATATTTAGAACCCACTTTAGAACCTGAACGAACACCTCCGCCTGGAAATGGCAGAATAATGTTTGGAAGGGTACTCATGCTATCAATTGCTGCCTCACAAGCGAGTAATGCTTGCGAAATGCTGCGTGCCATCACTAGGAAATTTCCACCACCAATGGCGCTAGAGTATCCCGTCATTTCTTCGCAAACAAATTCGCCGTCCATAACTGGGATGCGCCAATAACGCTTGCCACCAATCATCTTAGATATTTGAAAGCCATCACCAAAGTAACGCAAGTTTTTACCGAGAGGGATTTTTTGATCGCTATACATACCTGCAAATACGGCGGTGGTCGGGCAGGTAAGCACGCATTGACCGATGCGATTTTGGAGTTGTTCCTCTAGGGTTTTACTATCTGTAGTAAATAATAAAACGGAGACACCAGGTCGACCATCAGGTGTTTCATTATTGTTTAGCAATCTTTCAATACCAGCTTCTACTTTGCAGGCAATGACTGAAGTCGCAAAACCTGTCATGGTTTCAGCTGCATGACGTGCCCATTTATAATTGATAGCCGTGATAATTACGCGTGTGGCACGCATAGAAAATGCTTCTGCAAATGTATCGTCGATGACTACGCCATTGATAATCATATTCTTACTCTAAATACGGCATGGATGAGTGACAACTTCACTGCCGATGCATTCTATCATCTCATCTGCTGAGATTTTGAAATTTGGTAATGATATCGTTTGATAGTCATCAAAATATCTCTTCAAAGGCTTTTCAATTTCAATATCAAAATCAGGCTTCACAGTGTGAGTAACACCTCGGACGGTTTTTATTATGCTGCCATCTTTTACTACTAGCTCACCATTCTTAAATACATAAGAAGGTTTTGCGAACATTTGTTCTACGTCATCTTGTTTTTTATAAATTGTGATGTTGGCGCTGGCACCTTCGCCTAGATGACCATGATCACTTAAGCCTAGAATTTTTGCTGGGGCGGCGCGTGTCATAATAGCAATTTCATATAAGCTATATTCTCGTTCCATTGAAGCAAGATTTGACATCTTTTGTGCGTCTGAGTGAATGATGCTAAACGCGTCATTACGGAATGAGCGATTCATCAATAATTTGATTAAATGTGGGTAAGTCGTAAATGGTGCTCCATTTGGATGATCGGTCGTTAAAAATACGCGCCATGGATCATCGACTTGTAAAAATATTTCTAATCCAATGGCCCATTGCAAGGCATTGACAAAACTTTTGTTACGATAACGGAAGGGAATCACGCCGCAACCGGCTTCACATTCGATATCCATCACTGTCCACTTTTTAGGATGAGCATGTTCATGACCAAAGTACTGCATCATGGTGTCACCCGACGTCGTAATGGTTTGTCCAAACATAATTTGTCCCACATCAGCGGTGACATTGGGAGTGGTATTAATTGCCTCAGCTATTTCACATGCTGCTGATGAAAAATTATAATCTCCTTCATTTCCATAACTATGAAATTGAATGTGTGTTAAGTGTATCGGTAAACTTTCTGCGGCTGCCATGGTGGCCAGTGTCGATTTAAAGTTTCCAGCGATGCCAAGATTGCTTGCATGAACATGTAAGGGGTGTGGAACACCTAATTCATGCACCGCGCGACTTAAGGTTGTAATGATATCGCGAGGAGTTACGCCGGCAGGACTTTGTTCGTCTATGTCCAGTCTGCGCTGATTGTATTTAAATGCATGAATGCCACCAGCGTTGACAACCTTGATACCAATGCATTGACTAGCATGAAGCACCCAGGCGACATAATCATTAATTGTCGACTGACTTGCGCTTTCATGCATTAAACTTAATAAAAAATCGTCATTACCTAATAAAACATAACCACCTTTATCGACCATTGGGGTGTCTGCCATTTCCATATGGGCTTGTCGTGCGTTGACAGGTAGGACAGCGGGCTCAAAGCAAGCGGTATAACCCATTTCAGCATAGCGATATCCAGCAGTGAAAGTTGAGGGCACGGCATGACCACAACCTGTATGACGGTGATCATCACCCGGTTGAGGATATTCAATCTGATCATCTAACATCATCGTGCGTGCGATATTTACTTTACCGCCACCAATATGAGTATGAATATCGATAGCTCCCGCCATCACAATATGATTTTTCAGATTATAGGTTTGTTTCACCTTCTCGTCTGCGGGCAGCTGATGCAAAATGCGATCGTTCACAATATATAAATCGAGCTTTTTACCATCGATTTGATGTGTAGGATCGTAAACAATTCCGCCCGTAATTTTAATTGCCATACTTAAACGAGATCTGCAATTTGTTTGAGAACCTTGCTTGATGCTGGCAAGTTGATGTCACGAATCTTTTGCAGAGGTAATGTGGCAACACTGTCTGTTCGACATGCTAGCCCAGAATGATCAACACCAGGGATGCCAACAGGAATGAAAACATCAACACTTGAAGGTACTTTCATTTTTGGATGGCCTATAACTATTGTGCGAGCATCAGTCTTGGGAGGTAAATCATCAGGACTATACGTTGACAACCACACCAAAGTATCTGCTTCACCATTCTGTAACATATTCTCGCCGTTATATATCACAGGATCATGCTCAGGTATTCCACCCATAAAGGCGACAGGAAGCGGCACACCCATCGACCATGTAGACACCTGATTAGCAGTTATTTCAGCTTTTGATCCCCCAAGTGGAAGTCCTACACAACGTACATCTTCCATCAATGATTTCATTGCAAATGTGAGCGATTGTGTTGTTTGTTCTGCCGAAGCACTATTAAATAAGCCTGTATTCCAAACGATGGTGGTATATTGTTTTTGTAAAATCGTGCTTTTAATTTCTAACAATTTATTTGTTAAGTTATTCCCATTTGACCGTTTTGAATCTAAATTAACGACTTGCAAGAATTCATGAATAATATCGTCTAAAGAATCAGCTTCAAGTGGACAATAAGTGATACCTTTGCGCTTGGGGATACTGCCTTTTGCAGCTTGTGAAGAATCGATAACAATAATTTGCTTATTAATGGTGCCCTCATTTCCAAGACTTGTTTTAGGGAAAAGTACGCGATCTGACAGGCGCGGAAAGCGATTAAAGATTTGCGATCCAAATATAATCACAAGATCGGAGCGATTGCGTACCTCTGACAATGTTGTTTTCACTTTGCCATACCGTTGCATGACGGCAAGATTTGCTTGCATGCCTTTTCCATTGGCATGATCAATGACAGCTTTCGACTTTTCTGCTAACAAAACCGCCTCGCGACAGCCTTGGATATCAGTAATCAAACCACTGATTAATGGTTGTGATGAAGCAGCTAAAAGCTTGGCGGCTTTTTTTATAGCAGCATCTAAGGATGCTTTTTTTCCAGCAACTTTTGGTGAGGGCAAACGCTTAGTTGTAAACGAGGCATCTTCAAATGCTTTAAGGCAATTCGGGTAAGCTTTACTGGCTAGTTTCAAAGATGCGCCATTTACCTCAATGGATAGATCATCGCACAGTAATCCGCAGTGTGGACAGGTTACATGATTAAACCGCATTCGATTATTTCTTTATTGTGGGTGTAGTAAAGCTAATGAAGGAATTTTAAATGTTTTGTTCGCGCCAACGCTAGTTTGCTTACATTAGATCAGTGTAAAATAAAGCTATAGGTTGTAATACAAAATTCCTTATATCTCAATAAGAAGCCACCTGATATTTATGTTATACCACAAAAATCAATCTGTTACCGTAAATACCCCTGCTAGATTACACCTGGGATTTGTCGATTTGGGCGGAGCGCTTGGCCGAAAGTTTATAAGTGCGGGTGTCACAATTGATGGATTTGGCACCAAGCTGACGGTTACTCCAGCCAAGCGATTTTCAGGTTCTGGACCTTGTGAAAAACGTGCAGTGGATTATGCTCGCGCGTTATTTGAAAAATGGAATCTCGATGGAGGTTGCTCAATTGATATTCATTATGCTATTCCTCAACATGCCGGCTTAGGATCAGGTACTCAGTTAGCCTTGTGTGTTGGCACTGCCATCGCAAAACTTTGGCAAGTCGAAGTATCTACCGCTGAAATTGCTCAAGAGTTGGGTCGAGGTGCAAGATCGGGCATTGGTATTGGTGCTTTTGATCAGGGTGGTGTCATTGTTGATGGTGGAAGAGGTCAGCAAACACGAGTTCCGCCGATAGTTGCAAGACATCCATTCCCTGAAGCATGGAGGATTTTAATTATTCTTGATCAGAGTGACAGCGGCTTACATGGGGTGTCTGAGTCGGACGCATTTTCAACTTTACCCAGATTTTCAGATCAGTGCGCAGGCTTTCTTTCACGCCAAGTGCTTGCGCGAGTATTACCTGGCGTGATTGAAAATAACTTGCAAGATTTTGGAGATGGTGTGCGACAAATACAGCAGCGTGTTGGAGATTATTTCGCACCTGCTCAGGGAGGACGATATACTAGTCAGGCAGTTGCACAAGTACTGGAATATCTCATCGAAAAACAAATTGCGGGTGTAGGACAGAGTTCGTGGGGGCCAACAGGTTTTGCATTTTTTGATAGTGATACGGCAGCGCATTCAGTGCTGCGCGAACTGCAAAATACTTTTAATGAGTTGCCCCAGCTTGCGTACAAAGTAGTTCAGGGAAATAATCACGGCTCTGTCATCAAGACTGAAGAATTAGATCAAACAAGCACCAATCAAAAAGCTGGCTAAATTAATTTGATATCGTCGCCTTCTTGGAAATAGGACGGCGGTTTTTTTTGGAATACAACATAGAGAGTAATAACATGGAAAAACCATATATCCTTCATATGATCACTGCGGCTAAGAACCTCAGCCCTTTTGATGCCAACATGGCAATAGATGCAGGTTGGTCAAATTGCATTCCATATATCGGTGTTGAAAATGAAGAAGTGCAAGCTTTAGTTCAGGATGCAATATTTTCTCGTGGGCCAAGTGGCGTTAAGCGTACTGGTATATTTTTTGGTGGCAGGGATATGCACACGGCGATGGATATGATGGAAATTTGCAGAGAATCCATGGTGCCCCCATTTGAGGTATCAGCCTTCGCTGACCCAAGTGGTGCATTCACAACTGCGGCTGGGATGGTTGCAAAAGTCGAAAAAGCACTAAAAGATATACACGGAACAGATCTAAAAGATAAGTGCGTAGTGGCACTAGGTGGAACCGGCCCGGTTGGGATGGCTGCTGCGGTCATTGCAGCTAAAGCAGGTGCTGATGTTCAAATCATGGGGCGTAAAAAAGATAAAGCACAACGTGTTGCCGGTATCTGTAATGCAGAATACGGCTCAGACATGACGGGCATCAGAGGTGAAGCCAATGAGCATATTGATGATATTCTTGATGAGGTTGATGTGGTGTTCGCAACAGCGGCCGCAGGCGTGCAAGTTATGAATGAAGAACAAGTTAAAAGCGCAACTCGCCTTAAAGTGGCTGCTGATGTCAATGCTGTGCCACCAACAGGTATATCGGGCCTTGATGTAATGGATGATGCAGCGCCTATTAATGGATCTACCAGTGGGGCGGTAGGTATTGGTGCACTTGCTATCGGTAATGCTAAATATCAAACACAACACATATTATTACAACGAATGCGTGAATCAGATGTGCCTGTTTATTATCATTTTGAGCATGCATTTGACGTAGCTAGAGAATACGTAAGTAAAAATTAGTAACATTTCTTCACCACTAATAATCATTTCTCAATCAGCACGTGCGCTTGCTGAATCATCAGCGCGTGCTGGATACAAGGTGGTCACTATCGATGGATTTGCTGATATTGATACACTCGAAGTGAGTTTGGAATCTTGGTGTTTACCGTTAGAAGACGGCAAATTTGGCAAATACAAGTTATTCGCTAGTCTTGATCGTCTTCAGTTTAAATTTCCGCAAGCTAAGGTTTTATTAGGTGCAGGTGCTGAGTATTTAGCCGATTATATAACTGATGGGTGGAGCTTATGTAATTCGCTTGAGGCGATGAAGCAAGTGGTTCAACCGAGTAAATTTTTTACAGCTCTAGACAAAGTTGGCATTCCTCATCCAGATATATCATTTAATCAAAACAAACCTTCTGAAGATTGGCTGTATAAACAGACTCTTGCTTGTGGTGGTTGGGGGGTTACTCGGAATAAGAGCTCAAGTATTGGTTACTGGCAGAAAGAAATAACTGGTCAGCCTATTTCCGCGCTGTGTATAGCCGATCATGATTCTGTCCAAATAATTGGCATTAATAAGCAATTAACTCAGTCAATGGCAGAGCAGTTGCCATATGTCTATTTGGGTGCAGTAGCAAATCATCAGATAACAATTGAAATCTCAATAAAAATAGAAACATACATAAACAAATTAAGAGACAAGTTTAGAATAATTGGTGTGTTTAGTTTGGACATGATTTTGTCTGTTGAGGATTTATATGTGCTGGAAATTAATCCAAGAATCTCGGCAAGCTTTGAGCTTTATGAGCAAGTAAATCCAGGTTTAAATCTGGTTGACGCACACATCAGAGTATGTGAGGGTGAGCGCCTTTCAAAATTAGACTTAAGTGAAGAACACTGCGGCTACCAAATTATCTATGCTGATAACAATTTAGTTATTCCACAGCATATGAACTGGCCTAAGTGGATTAAAGATAAGCCGGAATCAAATCGTGCAGTTCAACAATATGAACCGATTTGCAGCGTATATGCTCATGGTGCTGAAGACGAAATTCCTGCACTAATTAATAATCGTGCGAAAGATATATTAATTCAATTATATCAATAAGATAAAATATAAATTTAAAGTAGAATAAGAAATGAATGATCAAATAAGTATTAATGGCCTAGCTCAAAAGACCGTTGACTTCATCATCGCAAATTCCAATGAACTGCGTGTGGGTGTCAACAAAGATGAAAGTGGTGTCACAATTGTAGATGCAGGGATAAAACATCTTGGTGGTTTGGAGGCAGGTCGTTTAATCAGTGAGATCTGTTTGGGTGGCTTGGGTAGTGTTTCATTGGTGCATACGAACAATGCACCGAACTGGCCTTTATCTGTTTATGTTCATACTAATAATCCCGTCTTGGCGTGCTTAGGTAGTCAATATGCTGGGTGGCAACTTTCTCACGGTGAGGGGAAGGATGCTTTTTATGCGCTAGGTTCTGGGCCTGGGCGCGCCGCATCATTGCGTGAGCCATTATATGAAGAGCTGGCTTATCAGGATAAAGCTGAAAAAGTCTGTTTAGTAATGGAAGTTGATAAGAACCCACCGACGGAATTGCTCCAGAAAATTTGTGAGCAATGTGGTGTAAGTGCAGAAAATTTAACGCTTATTCTTACACCAACAAAAAGTTTAGCAGGTGTTGTCCAAGTAGTGGCGAGAGTATTGGAAACTGCTTTGCATAAAGCACATGAATTACACTTTCCATTAGATCGAATTATCGATGGGGCGGGAAGTGCGCCACTGAGCCCCCCCATTCCAGACTTTGTACAAGCCATGGGTAGAACCAATGATGCAATACTTTTTGCAGGGCGCGTGCAGTTGTATGTCACGGGTTCAGATGAAGACGCAAAAGAGCTGGCAATTAATTTGCCGTCAAATACATCTAGTGATTACGGAAAGCCATTCGCCAAAGTATTTGCTGATGCTGAATATGATTTCTACAAGATAGACCAAATGCTTTTCAGTCCTGCTCAAGTGAGCGTTACTGCGATGGAGAGCGGGAATACATTTATGGCTGGTGAAGTGAATACTGATCTCCTCAAAGAATCATTTGGCATATAAGTTTAAAGATTTTATACGGGCTTCATGCAAGAAAAAGCCATTGCCATTATTACGGATGACCCTGGTTGGCATGGTCGTCAGTTAATTGATGAACTTGCTGTTCGAGATTTTGATGCCAGATATGTTCGCCTGCAAGACTGTCACTTCGAGCTTAATCAACATACTGCGCAGATAAAAATCCCGGGGTTTAAACAACTTCCTGCTGGCGTATTTGTGCGAGGCGTTCCTGGTGGTTCATTAGAGGAGGTTGTTTATTATCTAGATGTTCTCCACGGGTTTGAAGCGACAGGAATAAAAGTAGTCAATAATGTTCGCGCTATCGAACGTAGTGTCGATAAAGGCATGACATCTTTTCTTCTCAAGTTGCAAAATGTACCAACACCAAATTCCTTCTATAGCAGTGATCTACATTATATTAATAAGAAATTACGTGAAGGCATAGCTCAGGGCAAGCAGTATGTGCTTAAACCTGTATTCGGCTCTCAGGGAAAAGGCGTTCAAAAAGTAAGTTGTCAGCAAGACATCGTCGACTATAGTGAAATGCATGGTGTGATTTATGCGCAAGAATTTGTAGATGCAGGCTACGATGTGGGTGTCGACTATCGTGTATTTATTGTAAGCGGGAACGTCGTCTCATGTATGAAGCGCACCGGTGAAGATTGGATAACCAATGTCGCTCAGGGAGGACAAGTAGAAGCAGCTAAACTAGATGAGGCTGTTTTGGAAATGTCGGTTAACTCAGTCAAAGCCCTGAATTTGGAATATGCTGGTGTAGATTTGATACGAGATAAACATGGTCAATTCTGGGTGACCGAAGTGAATAGTGTGCCAGCTTGGAAAGGATTGCAGGCTACTACTGAAGAGAAAATTGTTGATCATATTGTCGATGATTTCCTACGCAAATGTGGGCTGGTCAATTAAGTGACTGCACAGAGTTATCAAGAATCTTACCTTCATGCATGTCAGCTCGAGCTTCATGCATTAAAGCCTGGAAATGTTGGTTATCATGCTGATGGGCATGGCATGAAAGTCCAACAATTTGAACTAAGTGCGGAAGTTTCGGCAAAGGCTTTATTCATAGAGGACACCAGTGTTGGTGAGAAGATTCTTAATGCAGTTCAAGCAACACATGACCATGTCGGCGACAATACTAACCTTGGTATCATCTTATTAATCGCACCAATTGTTCATGCTTTAATCGAATTCTCGAGTCATGAGTCATTAGAGGGCAATCTTCAGCAGGTATTGAAGGATCTAACGATAGATGATGCCATCAACTGTTATCGAGCTATCAATATTGCCGCACCTGGCGGCATGGGCGAAGTTGAGGACGGGGACTTAAGTCAGGTGCCAAAAGTCACGTTACTGGAGGCGATGAATTTAGCGGCTAAGCGCGACCAAATTGCTCAAGAATACATCAGTAATTACCATAATATTCTGCACCATAATCTTGATGTATTTATAAATTATCTCGAACGTTGGGAGAGTGCTGAATGGGCGACGACGGCGGTTTATTTGAGCCAGTTATTGAGGCATCCCGATAGCTTAATAATTCGTAAAAAAGGCCTATTAAAAGCGCGAGAAATTAGTGATATGATTGCGCCTCTTGCCGATCAGGTACTGGCAGCAAGTGATCCTCAGAGGTTTAAGCACGAATTGCTATCGTTGGATGGCCAACTAAAAACCACCGGTATCAATCCGGGCACCACTGCGGACATCACAGTTGCAACGCTCTTCGTAGCAAAGCTTGATTTGGTGAAGGAGGGGGGACAATCGGAATAATTAAGTCTTACTAGTAGTCTTTTTTGGGAAGAGCCCCTTAACAATTTTTACAGCTGTTTGTTAACAAACAAAAATATAACAGGAGAAATATAAAATGGCAGTAGTCAATAAAGTAATGGTAGGTGAGTCTTTAGTCAATGATAACGACCCATCTGGCACTATGGCAGAAATCGCACACATCGACTTGCTAATGGGCCCACGTGGTTCAGCAGTTGAAACTGCGTTCTGTAACGGATTGGTAAACAACAAAGATGGTTTCTCTACTTTGCTTGCTGTTGTTGCACCTAACCTCCCTTGTAAGCCAAACACTATGATGTTCAACAAAGTGACCATCAAAGGCGCTACTCAAGCAGTACAGATGTTCGGTCCTGCGCAGGCTGCTGTTGCTAAAGCGGTTGCTGATTGTGTTGAAGATGGCACAATTCCTGCAGACGAAGCTGATGATATCTTCGTATGTGTTGGTGTATTCATTCACTGGGAAGCTAAGAGCGACGAAGCTATCTACGAAAACAACTATAAGGCGGTTAAAGAGTCTATTGAGCGCGCTATCAAAGATGAGCCAAAAGCGTCTACAGTTGTTGCACAAAAAGATTCTGCAGAGCATCCATTCAAAGGTTTCTAAGCAGACTTTTTATAGCAGTATCAAAAAGCCCCGACTCTTTGGGGCTTTTTTTATGTTCGTGCATTTTAATAATTACCACGAATTTTATTTAATTGATAATTCGGTCATATGATAACTAAGAAGATTGAGATAAAATCATATTGACAGAATTTAGTGATGATATGTCCGAATAATGAAATGCCTCGAATGCCAAGCTGAAATTGATCAACTCACTAATGCTCATTTAAGTGAGTGTTGTGGTCTGACCCTGCAAGAATATGCAATACGTCATCATATGTCTTTAGATTTACTCGTTAATGAGTCGATGGTAAATGTTGCTGAAAATGTTGAACATTATGCTTTGCCAGCAAGCGAAGTTTCAGTCCGAGAACATTCAATCATAAAAGCTTTATGTTGCGTCAACGCGTTTGATAAACAGGATGAATTTATTATTTTGAATAGCGATGCGAGGCGTCTAGATGAATTACTATGGTATGCGCGTGAGCTGCAAACATATGGATTTCAGTTTCGACAAGAATATACCTATTCTGATAGCAGTCATCGTGTCATCGCTGAAAACAAAATAAAAACACTAAATGCTTACTCTGAAAAATTCCAGCAGAAAAAACTCAAGTTAGACTTTGAATTATATGTCTCAATTATTGTTGCTAAAGCAGGCGAACTATTTAACGACTATATTTTCCTAGCTCTGCCTGACAGTGCAGAGGTTAATTTATTATTAAAGCAGTTAACCGATGAATATCAGATTCGTTGGCATGCGTTAGATGCGATTGATCACCAAGATAAAAAACTATATCGCACCGAGTCTTTAGAAGATGGCCAAAGATTATTAAAGCTAATAGAAATAAATCTAAGAGAAATTCCATGTGTGAGTGATCGGTTCTTTGCGCAAGTAGAAGAAGCTATTGTGAGTAAGGAGCTGGTCTTTGATTCCGCACATTTCATTACAGATCACCCAGGCCGATGTGAAAACCTGCATGGTGGTCGTTATAATTTAAATGTAAAAATTAAAGGTAGAATTGATCCGTTGACAGGGTTTGTGATTGATTATGGATATCTTAAAAAAGTTACTAAAAAACGAGTCATTGAAAAGTTAGATCATCAGACTTTAAATTATGTAGACGTCGATATTGCTTGGCGATCAAGTACAGAACTATTAAATATTTTTATTTGGGAGCAATTGATTGACTATTTGCCAGGTTTGCAAGAGTTGCAGACATATGAAACACCGCAGTCTTACTGTATTTATACGGGGCCTAGCTTAGAAGAAATGCAGAAAAGTAAGGCTAAGTCATGTTTGAAACATTTTAGTGACTCAGATTTGGGCAAGTCAGTTTTAAGATCACATCTAAATAACAGTCAGAAAAAATTAAAAGTTATTAACGAGTAAATTCGTCCAATTCTTCTCGACTAATAGTTTGATTGTGTAATGCACTTGCAATTAATACGCCAGAAATCTGTTGTTCTCTTGCCTTTATTAAGTCGTCTTTATTTTTGATTCCACCACCTATGTATAAATTACAGTCATTAGGTAAACTTTGAGACACTTGGTTGTACATTTTCACGTCGAGTCCTTGAAAACTACCAACCTGATTAAGATTTAAAAAAATGATGTTCTTGGGCCAAACTCGGAGTTCATCTAGCAAATTAGGTGGGCCAAGCAATTCATTATTTTTATAATCTAGTGATAATGTTGCTTGTAAATCGCTAAGTGATGATAGAGTGTTTTCTAACTGATCTACAGAGGTAAAAGATTCACTGCCAATGATGGGTTTTGCATTGTTGTAGTTAATAAAAAATTTGTTCCAATTGGTGACTTGACCGCCTATATCTATCCAGAATTCTATTTGAGGTAACTTGTTGAAAATTGCTTGCCAAATTTCGGGTTTGAATTGATTTTTTTCTATACTATCTAAATCAGCAATGTAAATTGTATCAAAGTCAGTGATTGATAAAATCCGTTTAATAACTTCCATGGGTTCAGAGCAAGGGCATAGTTTGCTATTGACAGGTAGATAGCTGTCTCGTTGTCCATGCTGAGCTAATACAATATTGCCTTGAAGAAAATCTAGTACAGGAATTACTTTCATTACTATGCGTATATTCGTTACCGAGTTCATTGTAGGAGGCGGGCTTGCTAATCATCCTTTACCTGAAGGCTTAAAACAAGAAGGTTTAATGATGCTTCAAGCACTGCTTTCGGATTGTGCTTGTATAGATGATGTCGAGTTGCAAACAAGCTTGGATTTTAGGGTTAAGCTAAACTTAGAAGGTGTAGAGACAATGACAATCCAAGCTGATGATAGCTACATGCAGTTGGTTAAGCAGGTAGCAAGCGACTGTGATTACACCTGGATCATTGCTCCTGAAAGTGAAGGTGTGCTTGAGCAGATGATAACTGAACTTGGAGATGAGAATCTTAAATTGATTAACTCTGATGCTTCTAGTGTGCGTATCTGTTCTGACAAATTAATATGCAGTCAATATATGCGAGATGCAGATATTGCGACTATTCCTATTCTTGATGCAGATGAATTGGAATACTACCAAGGTTCCGTCATTGCAAAAAAACGCTATGGTGCTGGATGTGAAGGCTTGAGAATATTTGATTCTGGAATTGATGCGAAATCTTATGCCCAAGATGTGCATCAATGGATAGTGCAACCTTATTATGAAGGTCAGCATAAAAGTCTATCAGTATTATGTTCGAATGGTGATGCTAGAGTATTAAGTTGTAATCAACAGATATTAAGTCAAGATGATCAACCTATACTCGAAGCATGTTTAGTGAATCAAGCTGAAGTCACAGAATATAATGAAGGTTTAGCAGTTGCGGTCGCGAAGTGTTTTCCTGGTCTTAAGGCTTATGTGGGAATTGATTTTGTCGAGGTGAATGGAAAGGCTTATGTTGTCGAAATTAACCCGCGACTGAGCACATCTTATGTAGGTTTAAGAAAGGTGCTTCATCAGAACCCAGCTAAATTATGTATCGATACGGTAATGAAAAATTTAATGCCTAAAAATGTAGAAAGGAATAAAGATTTGATTGAGGTGAGTCTTGGTTAACTCAAAGTTATCGTCTACCGTAGGATGGGATATTGGTGGTGCACATTTAAAGCTGGCTTATCTTGAAGGTGAAACATTAAAGACCCATCAATGGGCATGTCCGCTATGGAAGGGAATAATAGAATTATCCCGGTTGTTGAATATGGCTTCTTCTATGCTGCCAGAATCGATTACTCATCATAATGTGACGATGACAGGAGAATTAGCCGATTGTTTTGAAGACAGGGATGATGGTGTTAAGCAGATTATAGATTGCTTTATCAAAGAAATTAAATCTGATGATGTGAAGATTTTCTCACAAAACAGGTCTTTGGATGCAAATGAAGCAAAAAAACAATCCGATAGAGTTGCGTCTGTAAACTGGATTGCTAGCGCCGAGGTAATCGCTCAAAAATGTAAAGATGCCATATTTATTGATATGGGCAGTACGACAACCGATATGCTTGTCATCAATAATAAGCAGTTACAGTTGAATGGTTTAACAGATTATGAGCGACTAAAGTCAGGTGAATTGATGTATACCGGTGTCGTACGTAGCTGTGTTAATACAATATGCCCTGATGTTATATATAAGAATGAAGCTGTTCCATTAATTGCAGAAAATTTTGCGGTGACTGCGGATGTATATCGCATACTGGGACTACTCCCCGAACATGCAGACCTAGGCGAAACAATGGATGGCCAAGCTAAGGATAAAATCTCTAGCTTAAAAAGATTTGCGCGCATGGTAGGCGAGGATTACATAGAATCCAATTATGATGACTGGGTGACTTCTGCTGAATATATTGCTACTCAACAAAAAAATCGCATTATTAATAAAGTTCAAGAGATTATATTCCACCATAAAAGTATTAGAAAGATTATTGGAGCAGGTGTGGGAAGGTTTGTTATAAAAGAAGTTGCTGACCAATTAGATTTAAGCTACCAGGATTTTGCTGACTGTATCGTTCCGAGTGAAATTAAATATGATGCCATTGCAAATGATTGTGCACCTGCGGTAGCTTTGGTGTTTTATCAATGAAAGTTTCATTAGTTTATCAAGAGGTGCCATATTTTGAAGATGTTTCAAAAGTATTTGCTGCTTTTTCCAAATTACCATGGGCGGTATTTCTAGATAGTGGTCGTCCAGTAAGTCCATATGGTCGTTATGAAATATTTTCAGCAATTCCCAAGAAAACATTTGTCACCAAAGGAAGGCAAACAATTATTCACAATGGTGATCATGAAGAAATCGTATTTGACGATCCATTTTCTTTATTGAGTCAAGAATTAAAAAAGAATGATGAATTTAACTCGCCATTACCATTTACTGGTGGTGCTATTGGTTTTTTCTCATATGACTTAGGTAGAAGAATCGAGCGAATACCCAATCTTGCAATAGATGATATGGATATGCCGGATATGGCAGTTGGTATTTATCATTGGGCCTATGTGGCAGACCATGTTGAAAAGAAGGCAACTATGGTTGGGAACATGTCAGAACCCCGTGTGCGGATCAATTGGGAAGATTTTGTAGCTAATGCGAGTCAGCAAGTTGAACAAGAGCTAATGCCATATAAATCCTTAAGTACAATTCAGTCAAATATGACTGAAAATGAATACAGTAATAAATTTTCTCAAGTTAAATCATATATAAGTGCAGGGGATTGTTATCAAGTTAACCTTGCGCAAAGATTTTCACTTGATATCGAAGGTGATCCTTGGGATGGGTATAAAAAGATACGCACTATCAATCCTTCACCATTTAGTGCTTATATAAATATTCCACAATGCTCTGTTTTAAGTGCTTCACCAGAGAGATTTCTTCAAGTAGAAAATAACCGAGCAGAGACAAAGCCTATTAAAGGGACTAGACCTAGAGCGAAAGATAATCATCAAGATCTAAAATTTGCGCAAGAACTTAAAGCCAGTACTAAAGATCAGGCAGAGAATGTCATGATTGTGGATTTATTGAGAAATGATCTTAGTAAGTGCTGTGTGAGCAACAGTGTAAAAGTGAAAAAATTATTTGAAATTGAATCTTATCCAACGGTTCATCACTTGGTAAGTACAGTAGAAGGAAAATTGTCAGATCATACTTCTCCGATTCAGCTGCTAAGAGAATGTTTCCCGGGTGGATCTATAACTGGTGCGCCAAAAATCCGTTCTATGGAAATTATCGAGGAGTTGGAACCTCATCGACGTGGATTATATTGTGGATCAATTGGCTATATTGGGTTTAATGGTCGAATGGATACCAATATTGCTATTCGTACTTTAGTGCAAAAGAATGACAAGGCATATTTTTACGCGGGTGGTGGACTTGTATGGGATTCACAAGTTGATGCCGAGTATCAAGAGACATTTGATAAAGCGGCAGCCATGTTCAAACTGTTTGATCACTAATGATTGTCCTAAAAATTGGCGGCAGTTTGCATGGATCTGAATATCTATCTCAGTGGATCGATCAACTTGCCGCTGTAAAGCATCAAAAAATTATTATAGTGCCAGGCGGCGG